>NZ_JAMYQF010000021.1:0-100089 GCF_040320745.1 Mesorhizobium sp. M0621
GCCGGCATGGTCGGCACGCGCCAGTTGGAGCGCGTGCTTTCCCATGCGGCGGACGTTGGCGCGAAAGTCGTCCTCGTCGGCGATCCGCAGCAGCTACAGGCAATCGAAGCCGGGGCTGCATTTCGCTCGATTCACGAGCGACACCGCAGCGTCGAAATCGGCCAGGTGCGTCGGCAGCGCGAGGACTGGCAGCGCGACGCCACGCGCTATCTGGCAACCGGCAGGATCGGCGCTGCGATCAGCGCCTATGACGCGCAAGGCATGGTGCATCAATCTGCAACGCGCGACGAAGCACGAGGTCAACTTGTCGAGCGTTGGGATCGCGACAGGCAGGCGCATCCAGAGGCGAGCCGGACAATCCTTACCCACACAAACGACGAGGTGAGCGCCCTGAATCAGGCAGCGCGCGAGCGCATGCGCGCTGCCGGCGATCTCGGCGACGAAGTGCAAGTGACTGTCGAACGCGGCCCAAGAAACTTCGCCAGCGGCGACCGGGTCATGTTCCTGCGCAACGAGCGCGGACTTGGCGTCAAGAACGGCACGCTCGGCATCGTGGAGGAACTCAGCACACAGAGTATGACGGTTCGCGTCGACGATGGGAGGTCGGTGCGCTTCGACCTGAAAGACTATGCCCACATCGACCACGGTTATGCCGCGACCATTCACAAGGCGCAGGGCATGACCATTGACCGGACCCATGTGCTCGCCACGCCAGGCATGGATGCACATGGCAGCTACGTCGCACTGTCGCGGCATCGAGACGGGATGGACCTGCATTATGGCGGCGACGACTTCAGAACGCGGGATCGGCTGGACCGAACGCTGTCACGGGACCGCGCCAAGGACATGGCGTCGGATTATGAGCAGGTCGACCCGGCGCAACACTATGCCGAGCGGCGCGGCATCACATTCCGCGAGCGCGTGGTCGAGATCGTGCGCCGGATCGTTCCGGAGAAGCTGCGCGACAGGATCGAAGGTCTGCTGGACGGGTTGCGCTCGCCCGGAGACGGCGAGCCCATGCAGGGACGTGGACCTGGGCCGGGAAGGGAAAGTGTCGGAGCGCAGATCGGAGATGCAGGCTCCACGCCCGAAAGGAAAACTCCCGCCACGGGAGTGTCGCGCGACACGGATATGCCGATGGACCCGGAAGTGGCGTTGCGCAGCGCTCGCACGAAGACGCTTGTGCGTCACGCGCGAGCGCTCGACGCGATCCTCAGCACTGGAAATGCGGATGGGCAGGGCAGTCCCGACCAGATGCGCGAATTGAGAGATGCGCGCAACGCGTTCGAGCAGGTTCGGCCTCATGGCTGGCGCGATGCCGAAGCGGCCTATGTCAAGAACCCCGAGTTGGTTCGTGAAGCGGCGGCCGGCCGCGTCAACCGCATCGTGCTTGCTCTTCAGCTTGAAACCGAAATCCGCACCGGCTTGGACAGTGATCCGGCAGGCCGAGCGGAACGTTTCGTGGAACGTTGGCAAAAGCTCCATCGGACAAGCCAAGACCAATACCAGGCCGGCGACATGTCCGGCTACAAGTTAACGCGCTCGGCCATGTTCTACATGGCCAAAAGCCTTGAACGCGATCCGCAGCTTGAATCGGTCCTCACCAACCGCAAGCGCGAGCTTGGCATCAATATCGATTCTGGCCGGCGCCTCGGCGCGGAACTCGCATTTAGCCATGGCATCGGTAAGGGGCGGGGCCTTGGGCTCTGACACCCTCCGATTTGCCGCCGGCAACACGCCATAGATAGGTGCTTGGGGAACTTCGATTGCGTCGAGCATCGGTTCGCGCTGTCTGTCCCAGCACATACCAGCAACAACTCACTGCGAGGCAGCCAAGCTATGCCCGAGCCAGATCGTATCATACGCCTCAAAACCGTCCTTGCTCGGACCGGCCTGTCCCGCTCGACAATCTATCGCAAGATCGCCGACGGCACGTTCCCGGCTCAACTGAGGATCAGCACCAATGGCGCCGGGTGGCATGAATCCGAGATCAACCGCTGGGTTGACGATCCCATTCGATGGGGGCCGAAGGCTGAGGTGAAGAGGTCCGATTGAACGGGTAGGTGCAACCTGGGGGCTTCCTTGCCGGTTCTGCAAATTGTCAATTTGCACTAGCGCGGTCATGCGCTCCCATCGCTCAACCTGTTACTTCCGATAGCTTCTTGATGGCTGACGGAGCGTTAAAACCGAGAATCTCGGCGAGGTTTATAAACTCCACGACATCAACACGTCTCTGTCCGCTTTCTAGTCGAGCTACGAACGATTGGTATTGGCCGAGCCTGGTTGCCAACTCAACTTGAGTAAGGCCTGCCGCTTCACGTTTTTTGATCAGCAGCGCGATCAAAGCTTTGTGCCGATTCGTACCGAGTGTATCGACCACCTATCACCTCATCTGAACTCAGATGGGGGCTTCCTTTATATCTGATTTTCAGTTATCTTAAATTCAGATATTTAGCTGAGGCCGCCAAAGCGTTTGGCTGTATCACCAACCAAGCAAAGCTGTTTGGAGCTCGGATCATGGATGATTCCGACAATAGCATAAATTTGTTTTTCATCACCCGGCGGCGCTTGCTGACGGGAACGGCCACGGGCGCGGCGGCATGGCCCTTCCAGGCAAAATCGCTGGCTGGCGAACTGACGGACGGCAGCGCGGCCGATCCTGCTCTTCGTCTGTGTGGGAACTGGCAAAGAATCCATGATGAGACACTGGCGCTGTGCCGCGAACAGCAGCGGTTGGAGACACACCTCGCCAGGATAGTTGGCTTTCCCTGCGCCAAGGTGCGGCTTGCCGATGGTACGGACGTGACGCTCCATTCCATCGAGAGCCTGAACGATGCCCACTCTCCTGAAAATGAAGTCGAATGGGGCAGGGCGCTTGCGGATTTCGTGGCACACCGGGCGCGCTGGGACGCTGCTGATGCGGAGATCGGCTATTCGAGAACAGACGAACTGATCCGACAATCGGAAGCAGCCGAAAGCGCACTTCTGGATGATCTACCGCAGACAGCGGCCACGTCCATCGAAGGCATTTTGGCAAAGCTCAAGGTCATCCTGCGCGACGGTGAGCACTGGGAACATCCAGACGATTTCCCCTGGCCGCACATCCGCTCGGTACTGAATGACCTCATCCGCCTTCATGGCTTAGACGCTGCGACGAACCCAAGCTCAGAAAAGCAGCAAAACTCACAGAGCAGGTGAAGCCTTGTTGAAAATCTTGGATCGTATTCAAAGCGGTGTGGCACCTAATGGTGAGGTCGGTCCCCATCCGGCCGACCGTCATGTCGGCAGGCAGATCGCGACTCTGCGAGTCCAGTCGGACGTCTCGCAGGCGCAACTGGCCCGTGCGATCCGCATCAGCTTTCAACAGCTCCAGAAATACGAAAGCGCGCGCAACCGCGTCAGCGCTTCCACGCTTTACGACATCGCCCGCTCGCTGGATGTTCCTGTCAGCCGCTTCTTCGATGGTCTGCCGGGCAATGGCGAGGCAACCGCTCCGCTCCTGCCCGTCGACGAACGCCTGGAATTCATCGCCAGCGCGGAAGGCAGACGCTTGATCGAAAGGCTGATGCGACTTCCCCCGCGTGTGCGCAACCGCGTGTCGTCCCTGCTCTTTGAATTCGGAAAGGAAATCGATCCTGTGCAATGCCAAGACGAGGATTAGAACGAGGTTGAGCAGGCCGTGAGGGCCCGCGCCTTTTGCTGCCTACAACCTGGGAAAGACGGCGGTGGGTGAAGTCAGGCGATCCCGCCAGAATGCTTAAGAGCTTCTCCAGAGCCGCTCGGAATAGCTTGCGGCTTGAGGGTGGACTTGCGGATTTCCGAAAAGCACGCCTTGCTATCCAATTCTGCGACCAACCAATTTGATGGCTTTTCTCATCTCCTGCATGTGCACATCTGGGAGACATGGACCAAGATCATGATCTGGGCAGGATTGAACCGAGCCGCGCATTCTGCGGACTGCTATTTTCAGCAGAAGCCCAGCCGATCCGTAGCGAGCGCTACTCGCAATGGTTGTGAGACACCAAAAAAGGGCCTTGTTCCGAGCGCCTGATAGAGCGATTCTGCGCCTTGCAAAAGCACTTGCGCGCCAAGCGGCTCGCGAAGATCACGAGCGTGAACAGGCCGAGAAAACTTATCATGAATCGAACCGCGATCTACGCACGCTTCTCAACCGACCTCCAAAATGAGCGATCAATCGACGATCAACTCGCTTTGTGCCGAGCATATGCAGAACGTGAGGGGCTGAACGTTGTCGCAACGTTTGACGACCGAGCACGCTCCGGTGGCTCCGTCCTGGGCCGTGACGGATTACTTCAGCTCATGGACAAAGCGCGTGAGCACGAATTCGACGTGCTCGTCGTAGAGGCACTTGATCGGCTCTCGCGCGACATGGAAGACCTTGCGGGCATTCACAAACGCCTTTCATTTCTCGGCATCGAAATTCGTGCCGTTCACGAAGGCGTGGTGAACACGGTCTTGGTCGGTCTGCGCGGTCTCGTTGGCCAGCTGTACCGAGAGGACATCGCTCACAAAGTCCGCAGGGGCCAAGCCGGCCGAGTCAACAAAGGGCTTCACGCCGGCGGTCTGACCTATGGCTATTCGTACGTGCTAGGCGATCCCGGGAAGCGGAAGATCGCAGAGGATGAAGCGGAAATCGTGCGTCGTGTCTTTCGAGAGTATGTCGCAGGGCAAACCCCGCGCGATATCGCTCACGATCTAAACAGAGACCGCATACCGCCGCCTCGCGGTCGTGCCTGGAATGCCTCCACCATCAATGGAAATGTGCAGAGAGGGACGGGGCTGCTTCACAATGAGCTTTATGCTGGCCGCCTGATCTGGAACAAGGTCAGAATGATCAAGGATCCTGATACCGGGAAACGTGTCTCGCGTCCAAATCCCAAGGGTGAATGGCGAGTAGTCTCAGTACCGGACCTCGCCATTGTCTCGTCGGACCTGTTCGACGTAGCACAAGCACGCAAGAAGGCGCGTGCAACCACCCATCCAAGCCATCAACGCCGACCACGGCATATGCTGACTGGGCTGCTGAGGTGCGGTGCCTGTGGTACGGGAATGTCGTCGAAAGGCATGGACAAGTCCAGGCGCATTCGCATCCGCTGTTCGGCCGCGACAGAAAGCGGAACATGCGGTGATCCGAAGACCTTCTATCTGGATACGGTCGAGACTGCAGTTCTGAACGGGCTTACCGCAGAGTTGCGCCATCCCGAAGTGATTGCCCAGTACGTCCAGACCTACCACGAAGAACGGAAACGCTTGGCCGCCGCTACCGATGCCAGGCGCACCCGTTTGGAGCGCCGGCTTGAAGAGGTCACTCGGGAGATTGAGCGGCTGGTCAACGCCATTGCCAAGGGCCACGGCGACCCAGCCGTACTGGGACCGCAATCAACAACGCTGAACGAAGAGCGCAAGTGCATTCTGGCTGAGTTGGATCAGGTGCCGGCCGCGACAGGAGTGATCGCGCTGCACCCTGCGGTGCTGGCCCGCTACGAGGAACAACTGAATCAACTTCAGACCGGGCTCGCCAACGGTATTGCTTCCGGCGATTCCGAATGTGCAGAGGCAATGCGCGACTTGGTCGAAACAGTCACGGTGTTTCGAGATCCGTCGAGAACCGGCGGGGTTGAAGTCGAAATCGCTGGTCGGTTGACGGCACTCTTGGGCGAGCGTGCCTTCCCCCACGGCGTCAAAGGAGTGGGGGGAATGGTGGTAGCGGGAGAGGGACTTGAACCCCCGACCCCAGGATTATGATTCCCGTGCTCTAACCAACTGAGCTACCCCGCCAGGGCGGCGAAAGGCCCGAAATCCGCCTCAAATCGAAAGGCATGTCGGGGGCGTTCGCCAAGGTCGCGCGGATATAAGGTTGGGAGGGTGAGCCTGTCAAGCTTCGAAGCAACCGGCTTGCCGGCTTATCGTCATTATCGAAAAGCTTTGCCGCGCAGACATTTGGTTGCTGCCGTCGGGGTTGAGTTCGAGGGGGCACGTCGCTATGTCTCGGCCACGAGTTTTTAGAGTTTGAAACAGATGAAGCCGCGCATTGCAGTCCTCGGTTGCGGATACTGGGGCAGCAACCACATCCGCACCCTCAAGGCGCTCGGCGCGCTGCACGCGGTCTCCGACGCCAACCGGGCCCGTGCCGAAGGCTTTGCCAGCGAGCAGGACTGCCTGGCGATAGAGCCGGACCAGCTATTCGTTCGTGACGATATCGACGCCATCGTCATGGCATTGCCGCCGCAATTCCATGCCGACCTTGCCGTACGTGCCGTCGAGAGCGGCAAGGACGTGCTGGTGGAAAAGCCGATCGCACTGACGGTGCCGGATGCCGAGCGTGCGGTGCAGGCGGCCAAGGACAATGGCCGCGTCTTCATGGTCGGCCATGTCCTGCGGTTCCATCCCGCCTTCGAGACGCTGAAAGGGCTGATCGACAAGGGCGAGCTTGGCGAAGTCCGCTACATCCATTCGCACCGGCTCGGGCTCGGCAAGTTCCACACCGAGAACGACGCGCTGTGGGACCTGGCGCCGCATGATCTGTCGATGATCCTGGCGATCACCGGCACTGAGCCGATCGAGGTGCGCGGCGAGGGTGCGGCGCTGCTCGACAATCTCAGCGACTTCGCGCATCTGCATATGCGCTTTCCCAACGGCCTGCGCAGCCATCTATTTACCTCGCGGCTCAATCCCTATCGCGAGCGGCGGCTGACCGTGGTCGGCACCAAGGCGATGGCGGTGTTCGACGACGTCGAGCCATGGGAACGCAAGCTTGCCGTCTACCGCCACGCGGTGTGGCAGGACAGCGGCCAATGGGCTTTCACCACCAATGAGCCATCCTATGTCGCGGTTGCCCAAGGCATGCCGCTGACGCGTGAACTGGAGCATTTCATCCAGTGCATCGAAACGCGCGCCGAACCGCGCACCAGCGGTGAGGAAGCCATCAGGGTGCTGCGCATCCTGACCGCGGGCACGGTTACACACACCAAGTCCGGTTCCTGAAACGCGGTTTTATTCGGCGGGGACCTGCGCCGGCCCGGCGGCAAGCCGGGTCAGCATGGCCTCGGCCTCGGCGCCACGCTCCGAACGCTCGATGAAGCCGCCGCCGAACACACGGGCCTCGTTGCCGTCGTCGGAATAGAGCACGCAGGCCTGTCCCGGCGCGATGCCGGACTCGCCGTCGACCAGTTCCACCCATGTGGCGCCGGCACGATGATGCAGCACGGCCGGGCGCGGCGGTCGCGTCGAGCGAACCTTGGCAAACAGCTCCAGGCCGGCGGCGGGGACTTCTGTGAGCGGTTCGTCGCCAAGCCAGTTCATATTGCGCAGATAGATCTTGTGCGTCTCCAGCGCCTCGCGCGGGCCGACGACGACCCGTGCGCGGTCGGCGTCAAGATGGACGACGTAAAGCGGCTCGCCGGACGCGATGCCGATGCCGCGGCGCTGGCCGATCGTGTAGCGCAGGATGCCCTCATGGCGGCCGAGCACGCGGCCGTCGATATGCACGATGTCGCCCGGATTGGCGGCGGTCGGCTTCAGCTTGGCGATGATGTCGGAATACTTGCCCTGCGGCACGAAGCAGATGTCCTGGCTGTCCTGCTTGGCGGCAACCGTCAGCCCCATCTCCTCGGCAATGGCGCGAACCTGCGGCTTCGACAGGCCGCCGAGGGGAAAGCGCAGATAATCGATCTGCGCCTGCGTGGTGGCGAACAGGAAATAGCTCTGGTCGCGGTCGGCGTCGACCGGCCGATAGAGCGCGCGGTGGGCGCCGTTGGCGCCGGAGCGGATGTAGTGGCCGGTGGCCAGCGCGTCGGCGCCAAGCTCCTTGGCGGTGGCCAGCAGGTCGGCGAACTTCACCGTCTGGTTGCAGGAAACGCACGGGATCGGTGTTTCGCCGGCGACATAGCTCTCGGCGAAGGGATCGATGACCGCCTTGCGGAAGCGCTCCTCATAGTCGAGCACATAATGGGGGATGCCGAGCGTCTCGGAGACGCGGCGGGCATCGTCGATGTCCTGCCCGGCGCAGCATGAGCCGGCCCGGTGCGTCGCCGCGCCATGATCGTAGAGCTGCAAGGTGACGCCGACGACATCATAGCCTTCGCGCTTCAGCAGGCCGGCGACGACCGATGAATCGACACCGCCCGACATGGCGACGACGATGCGGGTGTTTTCGGGACGTCCGGGGAGATCGAGACTGTTCATGGTGCTTTCGTTCTGCGCGGCGTCTCAATGCCAATGTCGAGAATATAGGTCAAGCTTTACGGTCGCGCCAGCGTACAGGGCTATTCACCCGGTTGCGGCCGATCCGGCTAGGAGATGCAATTTCCCCCGCAAAATCAGGGTTGGCGGGCAGATGTTTCAAATGCCGGCGAAAAGACTAACGCGGCGTTCATGATCCTTACCTAGTCATTAGGGTCTGCTTAGGCAATTTTTAAAGCTGTGGCGGTAACGTGGCGGGGATTGGGTCTTTGAGTTTTTTGTAGAGAGTACGATGACCGATCTGGTTAGACCGAGAGTCAAATATGTTATCGGGCCTGATGGCAGCCCTCTTACGATTGCCGATCTGCCGCCGACGAATACACGTCGCTGGGTTATCCGGCGTAAGGCGGAAGTGGTTGCGGCAGTGCGCGGCGGGCTCTTGAGCCTGGACGAGGCTTGCCAACGCTACAAGCTCACCACCGAGGAATTCCTGTCCTGGCAGGCGTCGATCGACGAGTATGGCCTTGCCGGGCTGCGCACGACGCGCATCCAGCAATACCGTCACTGACAGTTGCGAATTTGAACGAAGGGCGCGGAATGTTCCGCGCCCTTCCGTTTCTGCTGCTGGCTGCTGCGGTCCCTGGTTCAGGCCGTAAGCGCCACTTTGCCGATCGGCTTGGTGGCCAGAAAGGCGTGGGCAGCCCCCGCCTGGTCGAGCGGGAATGTCCTGGCCACATGGACGGCGAGCTTTTTCGCGTCGATCAACTGGGCGAGTTCCAGCAGGCCCTCCCTGTCGGGCACGACGGACATACGCTCGACCCGGATATCGCGCGCACTGGCCTGCACTCTGGTGTCGTCGTTGACATCGAGCAATGACACCAGCACGCCGCCACGCTTGAGCACCTTCAGCGAGCGTTCGGCGTGGTCGCCGCCCATTGGATCCAGCACCAGATCGATGTCGCGAACATGGTCGGCAAAATCGCCCTTGGTGTAGTCGATGACCTCGTCGGCGCCGAGTTTGCGAACGAAATCGAGTTTTTGCGGGCTGGCGGTGGCGATGACGTAAGCACCGCGCGCCTTGGCGATCTGCACTGCGAGATGACCGACGCCGCCAGCTGCGGCATGTACCAGCACGCGCTGGCCGGATTTCAGCCTGCCATGGCGGACCAGGCCTTGCCAGGCGGTGAGGCCTGCCAGCGGCAATGCGCCTGCCTGGATGTGGTCGGCGCCCTTCGGCTTCAGCGCGATTTCATCGGCCGGCACAGCGGCCAGTTCAGCGTAGGCCGCCGCCTGCTTGGGAAAGCGCGGCATGCCGAACACTTCGTCGCCGACGCGCAAGCCGGAAACACCGGTGCCCAGTGCTTCAACAGTTCCCGAGATATCCCACCCCAGGATAAAGGGCGGCTCACCGAGCAATGGGAAGTAGCCGGCTCGAACGGCGCCATCGACCGGATTGATGCCGGCCGCCTTGACCCGGACCAGCACTTCGCCGGCCTTTGGCGTCGGATTGGGCTGGTCGGTGACGAAGAGAACGTCGGGTCCGCCGACGGAATTCTGGATAGCGGCGCGCATTGGGATATCTCCTGCTTGGTTGGCGCCACTATCATTTGGATAGTAATGTCTTCTTGTCCAGTATGTACCTTTATGATATATACGTGCCCCATGGATAGTGATGACGACTGCGGTTTCGGCTATGATGCGTTCCGGCGAACGTGCCCATCGCACACCGTGCTGGAAATGCTGGCCAGCAAATGGGTCTATCTGGTGGTTTGCGCGCTGCGCAAAGGCCGGCTGCGCAATGGCGAGCTTGCGCGCAAGCTCGAAGGCATTACGCCGAAGATGCTGACGCAGACGCTGCGTGTGCTCGAGCGTGACGGCCTGGTGCGTCGCGAGATATTCCCGGTCATTCCGCCGCGCGTCGAATATGAATTGACAGAACTCGGCCAGAACCTGGCGGGACTGCTTAGCCAGATCAGGTCATGGGCGGAGCAGCACGCGCCGGACATCAAGGACGCCAGAGCGCGGGCAATTGCCGAAAATGAAGGCGATTTGGCCGCCTAGGCGGCTTTCAGTTCTCTTTGCGACCTTCCCAGCCGAGATCAAGCGCCCGCCAGTTGGCAAGCGCCGGAGCCGCGTGCAGGCCGGGCTTCAGCCGATCATGGCGCTGCGGCCGCCGACTTCGGCTTCGCGGATCTTGGTGTCGCGCGATTCCAGCATTTCCGCCTTGGAAAGCTCCGCTTCAGCTTCGCCGAGTAATGATTCGGCAGCGCTTCGCTGTTGGGCGAGGTCGCTTTGCGAATTTCTGAGGTTGTCGCGGCGCAAACGCGCCGCCTTGGCGAAGGTCGGATAGGCGAAATGGTTGATGTCGGTGATGCCGGCTTTCTTTTCTTCGGCGGTGATCTGAAGCTCCAGCTCGACGGCCATGCGTTCGAACTCGGCGATCATCATGTCGAGCTGCAGCAGCTGCCGCCGCTTCTCATTCACCTGAAACTGTTTCAGCCGAACGAGGTTTTCACGTGACTTCATGATTCGGTACTCCCGGAAACGCACACCCGCATCTATCGTCCAAACCACCTGGAAACGCCCAGGTCTCACCCGTGTCCACCGGCTTTCCCCGAACTATGGGAAACAAAACCCTAAAGTTTTTTGCCGGCGGTAACCATTCGTTTACGGGCATTGTTAATCATACGGGTCAGGACTTAAGGCCGGGTAAAAATTCCGGCCGCCGATGCGGAAGCGACGTCGATGAGTCCCTGGAGTCACTTAGTCCAGATTGTTGATGTGTTGCATTAGGATTTGGTTCTGAGATTCGTTATTAGATTCAAGAGGGTGTAGAAAGAGGTTAAAAAATCTGGTACCGTCATGGACGGGAAATTAGGTTTTGTTAACCATTTGATGGCAGCCTCTGCACAAGGCAACCACTGCTCCGGGTCCGGACGGGTCGTGAAATGGTCCGGCAGCAGAAAAGGGGAATGAAATGCGTGTTCTGCTGATAGAAGATGACAGTGCAACCGCACAAAGCATCGAGTTGATGCTGAAATCGGAAAGTTTCAACGTCTACACGACCGATCTCGGTGAAGAGGGCGTCGATCTAGGCAAGCTCTACGATTACGACATCATCCTTCTCGATCTCAACCTGCCTGACATGTCGGGCTACGAGGTCTTGAGAACGCTTCGCCTTTCCAAGGTAAAGACGCCGATCCTGATCCTCTCCGGCATGGCCGGCATCGAGGACAAGGTACGCGGCCTCGGCTTCGGCGCCGACGACTACATGACCAAGCCGTTCCACAAGGATGAGCTGGTTGCCCGCATTCACGCCATCGTGCGGCGCTCCAAGGGGCACGCCCAGTCGGTCATCACCACCGGCGACCTGGTGGTCAATCTCGATGCCAAGACCGTCGAAGTCGGCGGCCAGCGCGTGCACCTGACCGGCAAGGAATACCAGATGCTGGAGCTGCTCTCGCTGCGCAAGGGCACGACGCTGACCAAGGAAATGTTCCTCAACCACCTCTATGGCGGCATGGACGAGCCTGAGCTGAAGATCATCGACGTCTTCATCTGCAAGCTGCGCAAGAAGCTCGACGCGGCATCCGGCGGCCAGAATTACATCGAGACGGTCTGGGGTCGCGGCTATGTGCTGCGCGAACCGGAAGACATCCGCGTCAGCGCCTGAGCGACGGACACGTCCAAACAAAAAAACCCGGCCCCGGCCGGGTTTTTGCATGATGGGCGGATAACTATTTGTCTTTACGCAATTCCTGACGGAAAATCGTCACTATTTTTCCCGGAATTGCTCCGGTTTTTGTTTTTATGCATGTCGGAGTCCCAAGACCGGGACCACTTTTGGGCGACATGCATCTGGCCGCCGAATCAGGCGGCGATCTTCAAGGCGCGAAAACGCTCAAGCAGTTGCGGCCGGTTGAATGGCTTCAAGAGATAGCCCTGGGCGCCGGCGCGCTTGGCCCGCATGATCGAAGCGATATCGAGTTCGACCAGTGAAATCAGGATCTGCGGCTTTATCGGGCTCTCCATGGCGCGCACGCGACGGATGAGATCGACCGCCGGTACGTCCGGCAAGGCGCCATCGACGACGATGATGTCGGGCATGTCGGCGGCGCACATCTCCAGCGCGTCAAGGCCGCTGGCGGCCTCGATGACAACCATGTCGGAACCGCCCAGGATGCGTTTTGCAACCTTCCTGATGACGCTTGAATCGTCGACGAACATGCAGCGTTTCATTTCCGGGTCCTCTTTGCCGTCTGGCAATCCGGTAGCGTCGGGGGCATCCAGACGCACCATAGGCCAATCTGGTAAAGAAGCCGAAAAGGCGTTAGGTAAAATTTTTGCAAAGATGGCGGCTGCCGGTTTTTATTCGCGAATGCTTCAACGCCGCCTAGGCAATTAAACGCATTTCATGTCGATGAGCCGGAATTACAGATTTCGATGTGAAAATACTTTGGCTTCTCGACTGCGCGATCAGGCTGCCGCAAACACGATTTCTTCCGGCGTCGCGTGGATCGATATCGTCATGCCGGCTTCGCGCGCCAGGAGCAGCGTGTAATAGGGTTGCACGGAATGCGCGTCGATCGGTTCCTCCGGCTTGTGGCCGGAATGCAGTTCGAGGAATTTCGGCGGCACACGCAGCATCGGGCCAGCCGCCGCGAGTGCGAAGCGCGGCTCGGTCTCGAGGTTTTCCAGCGTCACGGTAAGTTTGCCGCCGCGCGGAATGGCGGCGTTGGCGACCAGGATCAGGTTGAGCAGCAGTTTGACCTTGTTCTTGGGCAGCAGCGCACGGGTCCCGTTCCAGGTTAGTTCCGGCTTTTCGTTCTTGAGGAAGGCGATGGCGACCGCTTCGGCATCGCCGGTATCGATCAGCATGCCGGCCGAGCCGGCGGCGCCGAAGGCGATGCGGGCGAACTGCAGGCGGGCCGAAGCGTTGCGGGCGCTCTGACGGATCAGCTTCATGGCATCTTCGTCGGCGCCGCCCTCGTCGAGCAGTTCGAGCCCGTTGTTGATCGCGCCGACCGGCGAAATGATGTCGTGGCAGACCCGGCTGCACAAAAGCGCCGCCAGGTCGGGTGCGGAAAGGGTGAACAGATCGGCCATCGGCGAAAATCCCTGCAAAATCTTACAACTCATGGCCGAGCGATCGATCGTCGCCTGCCCACACGAATCACGCTCTCTCCTCGAGCTTTCTGAATACACAGCGCCCGTGCGTGCAGCAACAAATCCAAATTGTGGGTATGGCAAATGGCGTGTTCACGCAGGCTGCCGACCCCACTTAAGCGACCTCAAACAGCCTTTGAACCGCCATGTTCATGTGGGAGCTTAATGGTTGAAAAAGGATTACGGCATAGTTTGCCCGTAACAGTTACCCTTAACGGCCGGCTAAAAGAGCCGTACGGGGTGCGAGGCGTCGGCGAAGGTGCTCCCTGACGGAGATTGGAAGCATGTTTTCCCGATACTACGACCGGAGCTTTCTCCGCGTCTTCTCAATGGCGATCACGCTCCTGGGCGTTCTCGTCTTCTCGACTTCAGCCCTGCGGGCCCAGGAATACACCGCTCAGGAGATTGTCGATTCCGGTCACAAGTTCTTCGGCGCGACATCGGGCGGGCTCGCCACGGTCGTCGAGAAGATCTTTGCTTCCTACGGCCTGCCCAACGGCTATCTGCTGGGCGAAGAGGGCTCGGGCGCGCTGATCGGCGGCCTGACCTATGGCGAAGGCACGCTCTACACCAAGAATGCCGGCGATCACAAAGTGTTCTGGCAAGGCCCGTCGCTCGGCTGGGATTTCGGCGGCGAAGGGTCGCGGGTGATGATGCTGGTCTACAATCTCGACGATGTGGGCAGCCTCTACAACCGCTATGGCGGCGTCGCCGGTTCGGCCTATGTGGTGGCAGGCGTCGGCTTCAACGTGCTGAAGAACAACAATGTGGTTTTGGTGCCGATCCGTACCGGTGTCGGTGCCCGGCTCGGCGTCAATCTCGGTTATCTGAAGCTTACCGAGCGCGCCACGTGGAACCCGTTCTGAGCTAATTCCTTGGCTTTGTGCATATCGTTCTCCCAAAACCGGGACCACTTTGGACGACGTGCGTTAAACCCGTCACGTTGCGGCAGACCCTTGCCGCAACGCTGGATTTCCGCCATGTCAACGTGGCACAGTCAAAAGCGCTCGATGCGCTTTGGTTTTATCTTGTTGCAGTCGTTGTCCCAAAACCGGTTCCCACTTTTGGGTGACATGCATTAGTTTGATGGTTGCCGTCCACAACGGGTAGTCACTTGGTCCAGTCGGTCCTGTTCTTCGTCCTCGGTTTTCTCTGCGCCGGCTTTCTGGCGCTTATGGTGGCTCCGGCCATATGGCGTCGTGCCGTCACCCTGACACGCCGACGTATCGAAGCCTCGATCCCTCTGACGCAAACCGAGATCCAGGCGGACAAGGATCGCGTCCGCGCCGAGTACGCCATGTCGACACGTCGCCTGGAAATCAGCGTCAAGGCGTTGCGCGAGAAGGCGGCCGAACAACTCGTCGAGATCAGTCGCTGCCACGAGGCCCTGAAGGGGTTGACGGTCGAGCGCGTGGACAAGAACCAGGCGCTGACCGAACTGGGTGCCAAGAACGAAGCGTTGCGTCAACGCGAGGGCGAGTTGCAGCAGCTTTCGGAGCGTCTCAAGGAAACCGAACGCAAACTGGAAAAGCGCGAGCTCGAGCTGGAAAAGCTGGAGCGCATGTATGACGATGCCAGTTTCTCCTCCAGTAACCGGCAGATCGAGCTTGTCGCGCGCGAATCCGAGATGCAGAAGCTTGCCAGTGACATTGCGCTGCTGCGCGGCCAGCGCAAGGAGGCGGACAGGCGCGGCCAGGAGATCGCGGCCGAAAGCAAGGCAGCGCGCGAAGCCCTGAAAACCGAGAAGAAAAAGACCGCCGAGCTCGACAAGAAGGTCGAACGGCTGCTGGCGACACTTGCCGACCGCGAGGACAAGCTGGACCGCCGCGAAAAGGAGCTGGCGCGCATGCGCGAAGAATCGAAGGCCGAAGACAGTGCACTGGCCTTGCGGCTGGTCGGCAAGGGCGACGTCGCCAGGAGCGATGAACTCGACAAGGCAATCGCCAAGCTCGACAGCGACCGTGAGCGGCTCGAGGCCAGGCTGACGGCACTGGCACGCGAGAACAAGCGGCTGAAGGCGGATCTCACCGCGCTGGCCGCATCCAATCCCGCAGACGGCAGTTCCGCCTTGCGCGAGCAGATGAACGACCTGGCGGCGGAGGTCGTCCATCTGACGGCCAAGCTCGAGGGGTCTGGTTCGCCGATCGCCAAGGCACTGGCGGTGCCGTCGGATGCACGCTCCGGCAACGGTGACCGCAGTCTTGCCGACCGCGTGCGGGCACTGCAAAAGGCCGACGCGTCAAGCTGATATCGGGCTGAAATCAGGTTTCTTTTGCCGAGAAATGATGCAGCGCGATGGCTGATGCGGCCGCGACGTTCAGGCTGTCGAAACCTTCCGACATGGTGATCCGCACGGTGTGCAAGCGTGCGAGCAGGCTGTCCGGCAAACCTTCGCCCTCAGCACCGAGATAGAGCGCCAGGCGTCCGCTCCGCTGCGCATCGCGTATGTCGGTCTGCCCGCGTGGTGTCAGGGCGAATTGTTCGAAGTCCCGCCGGGCGAGCATTGCCGTGAAGCCGGCGGCGTCGGTGAACGACGCGAAAGGGATCTTGAGCGCGGCGCCGACTGAAACGCGGATCGCCTTGCGGTAGAGCGGATCGCAGCATGTCGCATCCAGCAGTATCGCGTCGGCACCAAAGGCGGCGGCGTTGCGGAAGATAGAACCCATATTGTCATGATTGGCGATGCCGACGAGCACCACGACCAGCGTCCTGGCCGGCAAGGCATCCAGCAGGACCTCGGCGGACTGCGGCGTCCCCTTGCGGCCGATGGCCAGAATGCCGCGATGCATGTGAAACCCGGCGATTGCGTCCATCACCGTGCTGGTGGCGACATACACCGGGAGGTCGGCCGGCGCCTTGCGCAGGATGCCCTCGAGACCGGCCAGCCGGTTCTCCAGAACCAGTACCGATTCGGCGCCAAAGCGCCCAGTCGAGAGCAGTAGGTCCAGCACCACCTTGCCTTCGGCGACGAAGCGGCCTTGCCGGCCGGCGAGATCGCGCTCGCGGATGTCGAGATAGGCAGCGACGCGCGGATCTTGCGGGTCGTCGATGCGAATGGGATCCATGTGTTCCTCGCGGCCATCGCATCGGCCGAAAATCCGGGCCGATTTCCCGGCGCTCACCGTTGGGTTCGGAAAGCACGATGCGACAATTCGGGACGGTCAGCCAGCTCCATGCGCCCGGATGGCGCATGTCGCTCTGAAATCGCCGGCGAGGGGGCTACAGGACGGTCAGGTTCCGGCACGGCGCAAACGGTGCGCCATCTGGGACAGGTCATCCTTGCCGCTGCCGAAAATGCCGTCCAGCATGACAAGCAATTCGCGCACGGCGTCGGATTTGCAGGAATAGTAAATCATCTGCCGGTCACGGCGGGTGTCGACGAGGTCGAGCGCACGCAACTTGGCCAGATGCTGGGATAGTGCCGATTGACTGAGCATCACCTTCTCGGCGATGGCGCCGACCGACATTTCACCGTCGGCAAGATAGCTCATGATCAACAGCCGTTTCTCATTGCCCATCAGCATGAGAAATTCGGCCGCGGATTCGGCGTTGACGATTAGCTTTGTCGAGACCATTGATGCCCCATGCTTCTTGTTCATCCCGACGCCATGGGGGCAATGGCATCTGATTCCATAAACTCACTTGTGAACCGGCGCTGGCGATTCAGCGCCACCGCTAAAAGGTAGAGCATTTCATTAAAATCTCAAGTGTTGCTTTTGATCAAACATAATTAAGTCCGGTCGCCGGCGTCGACCGAGGCCCGGCCGCTCCTGGCCATCTCGACCAGAACGTGCCGCAATTCACGCGCTGCCGCCAGGGGTTGTGGGAAGAAAACCCGGCAAGTGTCGTCACCTGATACCAGATCCATGCCATCGGCATCGAATCCGGCAACGGTCCAGCCGTTGCCGGATGCTGTCGCGAAATGCCGTGCATACACGGCGAGCGCGTCGAGATGGTCGGCGTTCATGTGGTCGATGGCGGATTGCTCGCTCGCCGCCAGTTCCTCGACAATCGGCCCTCTGGTGAGCAAATCCGATTGATCGAGATGATAGGCCTTGCCGAAACCGCCGTTAAGGCTGGCGCGTTGCGGCTCGAGGCGAAAGATCGAAAAGTCGCCAAGACCGGCGTAAAGTTTCGCCTTGGGATTGCGGTTGAGGTAACGGCGCTCGGCGCGGGCGTGCTCGCTTGATTCGCGCTCAAGCCGCGCCGCCCGGCAAACCAGTGTCAGGCGCGGGTGCGCCAGCGGATCGCCTTTGCCGGGTTCGCCAAGCAACAGGGAGCAGCGCGGATCGGCAAGCAGGGCGCCGGTGTGCGCCGAGAGCATCGACACCAGGATCAGCGGCGCGCCATCGATGTCGGTCGCCACGCCGACCCTGCTGGCCAGCGGCGAGCCGGTTTGTGGTTCGATCACCGCCAGCGCACCAAAACGGGCGTTGCGCAGAAGCGTCTTGGCCAGCCGCATCGCTTCGGCGTCCGTCTCGCGGATCACGTCCTTCTTCGGCTCGTCCAAGGCATCACCGCAATAAGTGGATTTTCTTTCTCCAATTATCTGTCGAACAAACCGGATTTGACAAGGTCGTCGATCTCGTTTTTCGAAAACCCGAAACGCGCCAGCACCGTCGATGGGGCGAGATCGCCGTTGGCTGGCTTGGTGGCCGGTGTCGGCTGCGAGCCGGAGAAACGCGGCGCCGGGGCAGGGCGCTCAAATGCGCCTGCCGTCACGAAGGCGTTGCGCGCCCGATTGTGCGGGTGCTGCTTCGCCTCATACAGCGACAGGACAGGGGCGACGCAGGCATCAGTTTGGGCAAACAGCTGGTCCCAGTCGTCGCGTGATTTCTGCCGGACCCGATCGGCAATGGCCGCGCGCATCGGCGGCCACAGCGCCTTGTCGTACTGACCGGCCACAAAGCGCTCGTCGAGCGGCAGCAGTCTGGCGAATTCGGCGAAGAATTGCGGCTCGAGGCACCCGACGGCGATGTGGCGCCCGTCCGACGTCTCGTAAGTGTCGTAGAAAGGGGCGCCGGAATCGAGCAGGTTCGCGCCGCGCTTTTCGCTCCACAACCCAGCCGCCATGAAGGCGTGCAGGGGCGCCGCCAGCATCGAGGCGCCTTCGACCATCGCGGCGTCGACGACCTCACCCTTGCCGGTGCGCGAGCGTTGGAACAGGGCGGCCAGCAGGCCGGCGACCAGCATCATGGCGCCACCGCCATAGTCGGCGACGAGGCTGAGCGGCGGGACAGGGCGGCCGTCGGCGTGGCCGATGGCGTGTAGCACGCCGCAATAGGCCAGGTAGGTGATGTCGTGGCCGGCGCGACCGGCGAGCGGGCCGTCCTGACCGAAGCCGGTCATGCGGCCGTAGATCAGCGCGGGATTGCGCGCCAGCACCGCTTCCGGGCCGAGGCCAAGCCGTTCCATGACACCGGGGCGAAACCCTTCGAGCAACATGTCCGCCTTCTCGGCAAGGCGCAGCAGCAGATCGGCGCCTTCCCGGCGCTTCAGGTCGAGACGCAGGATGGCGCGGCCGTGGCGGTCGATGTTGTACTCGTCCGGCAGCGACGGGAGGGGCTGGCTCGTCCCCTTCCGCTCGATGCGCAGCACTTCGGCGCCCATCTCCGAAAGCATCAGGCCGGCCAGCGGGACGGGGCCGAGCCCGGCCATCTCGATCACCTTCAGCCCGGCAAGCGGGCCGGTCCTGCCGGGAGCGGACGGGCCGGTGCTCATATCCGTCTATTTCGGCGCCATGCGGATGGCGCCATCGAGACGGATGGTCTCGCCGTTCAGCATCTGGTTTTCGATGATGTGCAGGGCGAGCGCGGCATATTCGGATGGTTCGCCCAGGCGCGAGGGAAAGGGCACGGCGGCGCCCAGCGAATCCTGCACCTCTTGCGGCATGCCGGCCATCATCGGCGTCTTGAAGATGCCGGGCGCGATGGTGCAGACGCGGATGCCGGAACGGGCGAGGTCGCGCGCCACCGGCAGCGTCATGCCGACGACGCCGCCCTTGGAGGCCGCATAGGCAGCCTGGCCGATCTGGCCGTCATAGGCGGCAACCGAAGCGGTGTTGACGATGACGCCGCGCTCGCCGCCTTGCAGCGGCTCGAGCTTTGACGCGCGCTCGGCGACGAGGCGGATCATGTTGAACGTACCGATCAGATTGACCTCGATCACCTTGCGGTACTGATCGAGGGGATGGGGACCATCCTTGCCGATCGTCTTCACCCCAATGGCGATGCCGGCGCAATTGACCAGGATCCGCGGCTCGCCAAGCTTGTCGGCGACGTCGGCGAGTGCAGCGGTCCCACTGTCGGCGCTGCTGACGTCGCACTGGACGGCAATGCCGCCGATCTCGGACGCGACCTTGGCCGCGCGATCGATGCCGACGTCGAAGATCGCAACGCGGGCGCCCTTGGCGGCCAGCGCGCGTGCCGTTGCCTCGCCGAGGCCGGAGCCGCCGCCGGTAACGATCGCGATCTGGCCGTTCGGGTTCATGGCGTCATCCTTTAATCTCAGGAACAGTGGGACGGATCAGGCGCCAGATCGACGGGGAAGGTCAAGCCGTCACCTAGACGTGCTCGCCGACCCTGGCCTGGCTGGCATGGCAGACCTCGCCCGAGAGCCTGGCGACCGCGCCCGGCGCTATCTCGTGCGACAGCAACCGGTCGAGATCGACGGGGCGCGGCATCGAAATCTGGCCGCGCGGGATCCGTTTGAAACCGAGCGGCCCATAGTAGGGTTCGTCCCCGACCAGCATGACTGCGGGCGCACCGGTTTTGGCGGCGGCCTCCAGCGCGATCGCCACCAGCCGACGGCCGATGCCGAGATTCTTGAAGGCCGGCCGCACCGCAAGCGGCCCGAGCATCAGCGCGCGACCGACGCCGGCGGCGATGCGGGTCATGCGCACCGAGGCGACTACAATGTCGCCATCGACGGCGACAAAGGACAGCGAGCGTTCGTGCCCTCCGGCTTCACGGATCTTGTAGGCGGCCAGCACAAAGCGGCCCGGCCCGAAGGCTTCGTCGTTGATGGCTTCGATCTGGAGGTCATGCGCCGGGGTTTCCGGCAGGTATTTCACGTCGGCAAGGCTCATGGTCTTCGCGTTCCGGTAAGGAGGAAAGGTTTGCTGCAAACGGCAGCATTCGCCAGTCAGCGCTTCATTAAGCGCGGGCGCCCTTTCGTCGTCGGTCAAACCGGATCAAAGCAAAATCGAACATGCGGATTGTCCGCTAGCATCAATTTTCGGCCGCTGCAATCGGCCGTTTTTGCCGTCGTTTCGGCCAAGTGACGGTCTGTTCAGCACTTGACGCCTTCGACAGACCGACCTTGCGCCTAAATAGGCAAAAAGGACGCAAGGAGATTTGCATGGGATTGCTGGTCGACGGCAGGTGGCAGGATCGCTGGTATGATACGGCGGATAACGGTGGCAGGTTCGTACGGGCGCGGTCACAATGGCGCGATTGGATCACCGTTGACGGGGCGCCGGTTGAAGGCCGAACGCGCGGCTTCAAGGCCGAGCCCGGCCGCTATCATCTCTACGTCTCGCTTGCCTGTCCGTGGGCGCACCGGACGTTGATCTTTCGCGCGCTGAAGAAGTTGGATGGCATCATATCGGTGTCGGTGGTGCATCATTTCATGGGCGCCAACGGCTGGACGTTTTTGGCTGAGGATGGCGCTACCGGCGATACGCTTTACGGCCTCGACTTCCTGCATCAGATCTATGCCAAGGCCGATCCCGCCTATTCGGGCCGGGTGACGGTGCCGGTGCTGTGGGACAAAAAGGAACAGACCATCGTCTCCAACGAATCTTCCGAGATCATCCGCATGCTGAATTCGGCTTTCGACAAATGGGGCGATGCCAGCCTCGACTTCTATCCGCAGGCGCTGCGCGGCGAGATCGACAAGGTCAACGCGCTGGTCTATCCCGCCATCAACAACGGCGTCTATCGCGCCGGCTTCGCCACCACGCAGGCCGCCTATGAGGAAGCGTTCGGCGAACTGTTCGCGGCGTTGGATACGCTGGAGGAGCGGCTGTCAAAACAGCGCTATCTCGTCGGCAACCGCATCACTGAGGCCGACTGGCGGCTGTTCACCACTTTGGTGCGCTTCGACCCGGTCTATTTTGGCCATTTCAAATGCAATCTGTGCCGCATCGCCGACTACCCGAACCTGTCCAATTTTTTGCGCGACCTTTACCAAGTGCCTGGTGTCGCCGAGACCGTGAACCTGCACCACATCAAGGCGCATTATTACGGCAGCCACGAGACGATCAATCCGACGCGGATCGTGCCGGTCGGGCCGGAACTCGATTATGGCGCACCGCATGACCGGGCGCGGTTCAGCAAGGCGGCGGCTGCCTGATCTACCAGTAGGGCGAGGGCTGCTCGCCGCCAAAAACCTCGGCGATCCGGCGCAGCGTTGCCGGTGTCGTTCCCTGCGGCAGGCGATCGAGCGGGAAGAAGCCGGCTTCGGCGATCTCGTGGTCCGGGAGTTTGGGCGCCGTCTGGCCGAAGTGCTCGATCACGTAGAAGCCGACATGGTCACGCCGGCTGGCGTGGCGGTTGAAATGCATCGATTTGAACACTGGCGGGGCGGTCAGCGCGATGTTGCCTTCCTCGGCCAGTTCACGTGCCAGCGCCTCGGCAAGCGTCTCGCCGATTTCGACACCGCCGCCGGGAAGCTGCCAGCCCGGAACATAGGTATGGCGGATGAGGAAGACGGAATTGGATGCCGTGTCGTGGATCAGGCCGCGCACTCCAAGCGTCATCGGCCGCCGCAGCACGAAATAGAGATGGAACAGCCTGGCCCTCAGACCCGCCCAGCCGGCTTGGCGGAAGGCATCTTCAGGCTTCACCATCAGGCGCGAAACCGTGGCTGGAAAGCCAAGCGCGGGTCGCCTATGAAGGAGAAATGTTCAGGCTCGCGCATATTTCCGATGTCCATCTGGGGCCGCTTCCCGATGTATCCTATCGCGATCTCGCCTCCAAGCGCGTGCTTGGCTACGTCAACTGGCAGCGCAACCGCCGCCGCCATATGCATGACGCCGTCATCGACACGATCGTCGCCGACATCAAGGCGAACGCGCCTGACCATCTCGCCGTCACCGGCGACCTGGTCAATCTGGCGCTCGACGGCGAGATCGAGATGGCCAGGCACTGGCTGGAGACGCTGGGACCGCCGCATGATGTTTCGGTCGTTCCGGGCAACCATGACGCCTATGTGCCTGGCGCTTTCGACAAGGTCTGCCGATCCTGGGCAGCGTGGATGAGCGGCGACGGCATCAACTCGCCGGTCGACCGCAACGCCTTTCCTTATCTGCGGGTGCGCGGCGATGTCGCGCTGATCGGCGTCTCGACGGCGCGCGCCACAGCACCTTTCATGGCCAACGGTTTCTTCATGGAAGGCCAGGCGGCCCGGCTCGGCAAGCTGCTCGACGCCACGGCCAAACAAGGGCTGTTTCGCGTCATCATGATCCACCATCCGCCGGTGCGCGGCGCGGTTCCGCAGCACAAGCGGCTGTTCGGCATCGCCCGCTTTCACAAGATCATTCGCCGCCATGGCGCCGAACTTGTCCTGCACGGCCATTCGCATCTGCCGTCGCTGTTCTTCATTGGCGGTCGAGGCGTCAGGATCCCGGCGGTCGGCGTTGCTGCCGCAGGCCAGGCACCGGGCGGCAACAACCCGGCGGCGCAGTATAATCTGTTCGACATCGACGGCGAAAAGGGCAATTGGCGGATCCGGCTGACGCGGCGCGGCCTGACCGGGCCGTCGATACCGCCATCCGATCTGCAAACGCTGGAGCTTGGCACGGAGGCCGGAGCCGCTATGGCCGCAAGCTGAGGCTCATGGCGACGATACGATCCCAGAACAAGACGACCGACACCACAAGGCCGACCAGTGCGCCGGCGGCGACCAGGCCAAGCCCGGACACAAAGGCCGACCAGCCGTTGCTGCGCGTCGTCGCGCGCAGTGGCGGTTCGGCTTCCGGGACATCGGCGCGTTTCATGCCGGCGATAGCCGGCTCGACCCCGCCTTCCATCATCCTCTGACGCTCGACGATGCGCTCGGCGACATAGCGCGTCACGGAATCGGCAACCGGCTTCATCTCGGTCGATTCGGCAAGCACCACCCGGCCGATACGGGTGTCCTTGAGGAAGCGATAGGTGCGGCGGTCGCGTCCCATGGCAACATGGCTGACGGCGTCGATCCACAGGCGCGGCTGCAAGCCTGACGAGACGACAAAGTCGAAATTGTCCATGTCGGCCGGAACATCGGCAAAAACCGGCGCCAACTCGGCGGCGAGCAGATCGAGGCGCATGCGATGCGCCTCGCGCATATCGACGACGACGTCGTCGCGGTCGGCGAAGGCATTCTTCACATCACGGATGGCATCGGACAGTGTCTTCGACTGGTCGATGGTCTTCTCGCCTGCTTCCTTCATCGGCGTTTGCCTCGCGGGTTGGTTAACATGGCGTTAACACAGCCGCCGGCAAAATGCACTGGCGAGATGGACGGGATCGAGGCGCGCACGAAGGTTGTTGTGCGCGAAAAAGGTCAGTTGGCCGCTGCGGCGAATTTCTGGCGATGCAATCTAGCGCGGCGGTTGGTGTTGCGGCGAATGATCTCGGCCACGAGGTCGGGGGCTTCCTCGGCCAGCATATGGCCGGTCTCCAGCACATGGTGCACGTGAAAATGCGCCGGCAGATCATCCGCCTGGGTAAAGGGCAGCACCGCGTCGTCGGTTCCCCACGCCACCATCACCGGCATGTTCAGCCCGTCGAGACGATCGTGCGGGATGACGCCTTGCCGATCATCCATGGTCATGGCGGCCGCGATCTCGACGAGTTTTTCCAGCTGGCCGGGTCGCCTGCGCATTTCCCAGAGGCTGTCCATGGTGTGATCGAGCGGCCGGGCTGATGGCCCCGACATGGCGGCGAGGCAGGACCGGATCTCGGACCGATCCTGTGCACCGGCATAGCGGCGCAACAATGGTCCGTTGATCTCCGGGCCAATACCGCCCGGCGCCAGAAGCGTCAGCGAGGCGATTTTGTCGGGCTCGGCCAACGCCATCAGCGTTGCCACCGCTCCGCCCATAGAGTGGCCCACGAGATGAACGCGCCTCAGGCGACGCTCCGTGAGATCGGCGAGCACGGCCCTTGCCGCCACCTTGGCTGGACCTGCGGCGGGAAAATCGAGCGATAGCCCATGCCCCGGCAGATCATAGGCCAGCGTGTGCGTGGTAGGCGCCATCGAGGAAATCACCTCGCGCCAGATATCGTGGCAACCACCGAAACCATGCAGCAGGACAATGGCCTTCGAGCCAACGCCCTGTTCGGCGGCAAAAAGCGATGCGGTCATGAAAACTGTTTTTTGTTATTGCAAGAATGCGCGACACCAAGTGTGGCTGAATTGCGCCTAGTGTACAGCGATGGCCAGTAAAATTTTCGCGATTTGTACGGTTGCGGACAGACCTCGGCGACCAGCCGGTAGTGGCGATCGGAGCACGGGAAATCCACTGGAACGTGGCGCCCATTCCGCGGATGTCGATTGGTGTCAGCTTGGATTGCCGAGCCCGGCAGCGCGCAGCGCCTGGACCAGCCGGTCGGTCAGGTCAGCCGGATATTTCCGCTCGACAAAGGTCGCGCGCGGATCGGCGGCAAATTTAGGGAACTCGGTGTTCAGTTGGTTCAACAACGCGCTCACCAGATGATCCTGTCCGGCAGCCTTGGCGCCGATCAGCCGCGCCGCCAGATAGTGCGATTTCGTTGCCGTCGTTCTCAATGCCATGCTGGCCGCGATGGCTTTGTTCATGTCGCCGAGCATGAACTCACCAACGAACACCCCGTAGTCCCACCATGTCGAGTGCCCGCTGAAGGTCTCCGCCGCATGATCAAGGATCGGCGTTCCCTCCGCATATCGGCCGGCGAAGATCAGCCCGTAGCCGTAGGCGGCGGCCATGCCGAGGTCGTAGGGATTGAGTTCGTAGGCCTTGCGCATCCAGCGGATCGCTTCGTCCGTATTGCCGAGGCGCGAACTGACATAGCCGTAGGAGCGATGCGCATAAGGGCTGGTCGGCCCCATCTGCACGCCGCGATGGGCAAACTCCACGGCCTTTTCGATCGTCGCATTGGGCGGATAGGCATAATGATCGGAGACCGCTTCCAGATGCAGGGAGGCAAGTTCCGAATAGACGAGCGAGGATTTCGTGCCGCCATTGGCCAGCTTCTCGAGGCAGCGATAGGCGGCCTCATGGGTCCTGGCGTTCTGGTCGAGATAGTATTTGTCGTTGAGCAGCAGGCATTGCGTCAGACCGTTTGGCGCACCGGTCTGCTCGATATAATTGTAGATCGTGCCCGAGGCGGGAAGAGCCGAACTCAGCATGTCGGCGATACGGTCTTCGACCGCTGCGGGTGCGCTGTCGGCAGGGGTGAGATTGCGCGAAAGAAGCACCCTTCCGGACGCCATGCTTTGCAGTTCGATCGAGATGTCGCCCGCGTTCGGTCCAGGCAGGATGTCGAATATGAAGCTGGTGGCATCGTCGGTCGGATCGGTGACGGTGTCGCGGCCGATGAAGTCGATCGTATCGAAACCGCTCAGTCCGGCACGCAGCGACGCGGCGACACGGCTGGCGTCAGTGCCTTCCGCCTTGAGGCCGATATAGACTTGCGGCAGGTCGTCAGCCATTGCCGATGACGCGATGCTTCCGGTTGCGCCGGCGGTCTCGAGCGTTGCCGACATGTCGCCGCCCGCCAGCAAGGCACCGCTGCCCTGACGAAGGATCAGTACGCCCAGCATGGCGATGACCACGGCAATCGCCATCCAGAAGAAGCGGAGATGGCGCACCACCGACGGCGCGGGCGAAGGCGGCATGGAAACCAGCGACACCGCATCCAGCACACTGGCGTCGTTGGGCCGCTCGGCTGACTCAGCGCCGTCCAGCTTGAGATCCGGCAGCCTTATGGCGTTCAATTCATAGGCAGGAACATAGCCGCCGCGCGGAATGGCGATGCGGACAGGCTCGGCAACGCCCTCATTGGCAAAATAGTGGTGCAGAAGCTCGCGCAGCCTGCCTGCCTGCACCCGCACCACGGCATCGGTGGACGGATCGAAATCGCCGTCCTTGCCAAAAACATCCATGGCGATGGAGAAGCCCTTGAGCCTGTCGGCTTCGCCGGCTTGTTCACGTTCGACAAGATAACGCAGCAGCTTGCGCGCGCGTTCGGATCGTCCGAACGTTTGGCTGGCAAGCAGTCGCTCCAGTGTCTCGCGCACTGCGGGGGCGGCAGGCGTGGCATGCTGCAAGTGTCGATCCTCTCGAAGTCGGCACAGGTTGAGGCGCGATCATATAGGTCCCGCACCGCCACACAAGTATACACCCATTATGCGATCACGTACCCCACCGGATAATTCCGCGGTGGTTAATGGCCCGAAAGATCGGAACCGATCACCAGGTTGGGACGGTCCCGATCTTTGTTCCGGTCGTGCGTCAGCCGGCTTTCTTGCCAACGATCCGATTGGCGGCGGACATCACCGCTTCCAGCGAGGCGGCGACGATGTTGGTGTTGATGCCGGCGCCGAACAGCTTGCCGCCGGGATATTCCATCTCGACATAGGAAATGGCCGAGGCGTTCGAGCCACGCTGCAACGAGTGTTCGGAATAGTCGAGCACCGACATCTCGACGCCGAGATGACGCGACAGAGCATCGACGAAGCCGTCGATCGGACCGGTGCCTGTGCCGGAGATCGTCACTTCCTTGCCATTGTCCAGGATGACCGCCTCGACGACGCGTCGGCCCTTGATCTCGGTGCTGGGATAAGTGTGGTGATCGAGGAATTTCAGCCGCGCGGCCGGCTGATCGACATAGGTCTCGAGAAAGCGCTCGTAGATGCGCCTGGCCGGCACTTCCTTGCCCTCGGCGTCGGTGATCGCCTGGATTTCCTGGCTGAATTCGATCTGCAGATTGCGCGGCAGGTTGAGGCCGTAATCGGCCTGCAGCACATAGGCGATGCCGCCCTTGCCGGACTGCGAGTTGATGCGGATGATGGCTTCATAGCTGCGGCCGACATCAGCCGGATCGATCGGCAGATAGGGCACTTCCCACAGGCTCGTATTGGCCTTCTTCAGCGCCTTCATGCCCTTGTTGATGGCATCCTGGTGCGAGCCGGAGAAGGCGGTGTAGACGAGTTCGCCGACATAGGGGTGGCGCTCGGGGATCTTCAACTGGTTCGAATATTCGTAGACGTCCTTCATCCGGTTGATGTCGGAGCAGTCGATCAGGGGATCGACACCTTGCGTGTACATGTTGAGCGCCAGCGTGACGATGTCGACATTGCCGGTGCGCTCGCCATTGCCGAACAGCGTGCCTTCGACGCGGTCGGCGCCAGCCATCAGGCCGAGTTCGGTGGTGGCGATGCCGGTGCCGCGGTCATTGTGCGGGTGCAGCGAGACCAGCAGGTTCTCCCGGTTGTCGAGGTTGCGGCACATCCATTCGATGCGGTCGGCATAGATGTTGGGCGTAGACATCTCGACCGTCGACGGCAGGTTGACGATCAGCTTGTTGTCTGGCGTCGGCCTGACGATCTCGGTGACGGCGTTGCAGATCTCCAGCGCCACTTCGAGTTCGGTGCCGGTAAAGCTTTCCGGCGAATATTCGAAGCGAAAGCCGCCGCCGGCCTTGGCCGCCATGTCGGTGATCATCTTGGCCGCGTCGGTGGCGATGCGCTTGATGCCGCCGACGTCCTTTTCGAAGACCACGCGGCGCTGCAATTCGCTGGTCGAATTGTAGAAATGCACGATCGGGTTGGTGGCGCCCTTGAGCGCCTCGAAGGTGCGGGTGATCAGTTCGGGCCGGCACTGGACCAGCACCTGCAGCGAGACGTCGGCGGGTACGTTGCCTTGCTCGATGCACCAGCGGGCAAAGTCGAAATCGGTCTGCGAGGCCGACGGGAAGCCGATCTCGATCTCCTTGAAGCCCATGTCGAGCAGCAGGCCGAACATGCGCGCCTTGCGCTCGTGACCCATCGGATCGATCAGCGCCTGGTTGCCGTCGCGCAGGTCGACCGAGCACCAGATCGGCGCCTTGTCGATGACCTTCGAGGGCCAGGTGCGGTCGGTGAGGCCGACGGTCGGATAGGGCTGATATTTGCGGGCTGCGTCGGACATGCCCTTGTTCTGGATGCTTCTTTCCGCATCCTTGCCGGCTACCGCGGCATCGGAACGGATCTCTTCTCGTGCGTTCATCGTCTTTTCTCCCGGCGGCTCATGGATCCACCCTCAGGTGGATTGATGGCGAGCGGCGCCTTTACCAGAATTTCGTTCGCTTGATGTGATTGCCAAGGAGCATGCGCTTGCGCGGCGGTTCGACCGCCGGGCGCTCCTTCAGCGAACCCGGCGATCGCCGATAAGGCCGAGAAGAAGCAGGGTCGAAGCCAGCGCGCGCACGGTCTCGCCGGAAAAACCGGTCGGACGGGAAGCGTTGGTGGCGCGCGTGTTCATGGCTGATCTCATATAGGAGCGGCTTGTGGGAGGCAAGTGGGGCCGCATTGCGGGTAGGGCTGACGACAGCCAGTTCGGCGATGTCGGCAGCTTTTGTGCCGATAGCTTTCACGATAGGAATT
The DNA here is from genome assembly GCF_040320745.1 of Mesorhizobium sp. M0621. Lineage (NCBI taxonomy): Bacteria > Pseudomonadati > Pseudomonadota > Alphaproteobacteria > Hyphomicrobiales > Phyllobacteriaceae > Mesorhizobium > Mesorhizobium sp. M0621. Next base: position 28,981 of record NZ_JAMYQF010000021.1, read on the forward strand.
TTTTCTTGACTCCGTGCCCTCAGCTATGGTACATATTCGTCCATGGTGCTGATTTGCGCCAGTGACCCGCCGCGCAGGCGGGTTTTTCGTTTGATGCTCCGTCAGCCAACGCGCCGCCGAAGGCTGCGTCTGAACCCGTTAACCCGAGTTCGTAGTCCTGGCATGGCGGGGCGGAATCTCTAACGCGCATGCTCTTCCCCAGGCGCGGCAAATGCGCCAGACTTGGACATCGACGGGGTTGCGATGTCCTGTCGCCGGGAGGGGGTCATCCATGAATTTCGTGTTCTTCTCGCCGCATTTTCCCGCAAATGGCGCGGATTTCTGCGACCGTTTGAAGAAGGCCGGAGCCAGGGTGCTCGGCATCGGCGACGCACCCTATGACGCACTCGACGCCAAGCTGAAGGCGGCGCTTTCGGAATATTACCGCGTCGCCGACATGGAAGACTACGATCCGGTATTCCGGGCGATGGGGCATTTCATCCACAAATGGGGCCGCATCGACCGCTTTGAATCGCTCAACGAGCATTGGCTGGAGCTGGAAGCCAACATCCGCACCGACTTCAACATCTACGGCACCAAGCTTGATTTCGTGAAGAATCTGAAGCGCAAGAGCCGCATGCGCGCCTTCTTCCGCAAGAGCGGTGTCGACACCATCGCGCAGCGCAAATGCTCCGACCGCGCTGGGGCCATGACCTTCATCCGCCGCGTCGGCTATCCCGTGGTGGTCAAGCCCGACAGCGGCTCGGGCGCCTCGAACACCTTCAAGATTTCCAACGCCAAGGAACTCGACCAGTTCTTCAGGGACAAGCCCGAGGACGTGACCTTCGTCATGGAGCAGTTCATCGAGGGGCTGGTGGTGACCTTCGACGGATTGGTCAACCGTGAAGGCGAGGTGGTGCTGGCGGCCAGCCACCGCTACGACCAGAGCGTCATGGAGGTGGTCAACAAGGATCGCCACATGAGCTACATCTGCTTTCCCAGGATCAGTCCGGCGGTCGAGGAGGCCGGCCGCAAGATCCTGAAGGCATTCGACGTGCGCGAGCGCTTCTTTCACATCGAGTTGTTCGAGACCAAGGACAACCGGGTCATCGCTCTGGAGGTCAACATGCGCCCGCCCGGCGCCTGGATGACCGATGCCATCAACTACACCTTCGACATCGACGTCTATGCGGCATGGGCCGACATGGTGGTCAGAGATGCCGCCGGCGGGCCCTATGAGGGCAAGTATTTCACCGCCTACGCCAGCCGCAAGCGACGCCTCAGCTATTTGCACAGCCATGAGGACGTGTTAGCCGCCCATGGCGACAAGATCGTCCACCATCAGGCCATCGAAGAGGTTTTCAGCCGCGCCATGGGAAATTACGCCTACCAGATGCGCTCGAAGGACGAAGCGGCGCTGCGCGAGGCGGTCGCCTACATCCACGCGGAAAAGGTGTGAGGCGATGGACATCTCCTATCACAAGAGTTTCTCGGACAAGCTCGGCCGCGACATGGAATACAAGCGCTACGGCCACGCCGGCCGACCGGTGGTGGTGTTTCCGACCTCGCAGGGGCGCTTCTACCAGTTCGAGGATTCCGGCGGCGTAGGCGCACTGGCCGAGTTCATCGACACCGGCCGCATCCAGCTGTTCACGGTCGACGGCGTCGATTCGGAATCCTTCTTCGACAAGCATGCGGACGCCGTCGACCGTATCGCCCGCCACGAGGCCTATTTCCGCTATGTACGCGAGGAGGCGCTGCCGGAATTCCTGTCGACTGCCGAGCAAGCCAATGGCGGGCGCAAGCTGAAGCCGCTGTTCTCGGGCTGCTCGATGGGCGGCTACCACTCGTCGAACTTCGTCTTCCGCTTTCCTGAACTCGCCAGCGGCGTCATCGCGCTGTCGGGCGTCTATTCGGCCGGCGACTTTTTCGGCAAGACGCTTGAAGGCGACATCTTCTACAATTCGCCGCTCGACTATCTGCCCGGCATCGTCGATCCGAAACTGCTTGCCCGCCTGAAGGCGCTGCGGCTGATCTTCTGCTGCGGACAGGGCGCCTGGGAGGAGCGGATGCTGGTCGAAACACGCAAGCTGGAACAGATCCTGCGTGACAAATCCATTCCCGCCTGGGTCGATTATTGGGGCGGCGACGTCAGCCACGATTGGCCGTGGTGGCACAAGCAACTGGTCTATTTCTTCGGCCGCTGGCTGGATGAAGACCTGATGCACAGGCTGGACTGAGGTGCGTCGATATTCAGCCGGCCTGCGAACGACGGCCTGACCTGAAACTCAACACACGCACGTCCGCATTGCCGTCATGGGCAACGGCTTCAACGGCGAGGGCGACATGACCTTCACGCTGGACGGCGATCGCATAGCGAGCCTGGTCATCGCCTGACTATCCTTCCTGGCATGCCGGCAAGGGTGCGGCCTCGTGTTCCGACGCCGATCCGCGACGCAGGCCAAGGAAGACGACGACGGCGGTCATGACGGTGATTGCCGCCAGCACGATCAACAGCCTGTCGAACGCCGTCTCGTAAGCCTGGATCAGGCCGGTGGCGCTGGCCATCGGCAGGTGTTGCGCCGTTGCGCCGACATTGCCCGTCACCAGCAACTGCGCCGCTGCCGCCGCATCCACAGGAGAAGCCATTCCCTGCGCGGTGAGCTGCGCGGCGTTGAAACCCGACAGGGTCGCCATGACGATCGCCAGCGCCACGCCCTCGCAGGCGACGCGAGTGGTGTTGAAGATACCGACCGCCATGCCGGCGCGCTCCCGCGGCACGACGCTGACGGCAAGCCCGTCCATCAACCCCCAGGGTAGAGCGATGCCGACGCCGATCAGCATCAGCGGCGCCACCAGCGCGCTGTCGACCGGCACGACGCGGCTCAGCCAGACAAGGCCGGCGGCGGCGACGAGCAGGCCGACGCCGCAGATCGTGGCCGGAGCAACCCAGCGCGCCAGTTGGCCGGCGAGCATCGGCAGGATCAGCAACGGGGCCGAGAGGCAGATCATCAATTGTCCCGCCTTGATCTCGCTCATCCCTTCGATGCCGATGAAGCGGATCGGCAACAATACGAGCAGGACCACGAAGGCATAGGCGGGTGCCGCCGCCAGGAACTGGACGCCGACGAAGCGCGGATAGGCAAACAGCGTGAGATCCAGCATCGGCCGGCGCACGCGTCGCTCAACAATGACGAAGGCGACAAAGAAGATGGCCGCCGCGGCGAGAAGCGTGATGACTAGAGGATTGCTCCAACCGCTCTGCGGGGCCTGGAGCACGCCATAGGTCAGCGACGCCAGCGCGATCGTGAAGGTGCCGGCTCCCGCCCAGTCGACGCCTGTCGCATCCGGGTCGCGCGATTCCTTGACGGTACGCAGGCCGAGCATTGCGGCGGCAATCGCGAGTGCCGCAACCAGAAGAAAGATCGACCGCCAGCCGAAGGCATCGATGAGCAGGCCGGAGGCGATCGGGCCGAACGCGAGGCCGATGCCGAAACTGGTGCCGAGGAAACTGAAGGCACGCAGCCGCAAGTGCCCTTCGAATTCCTGGGCGAGCGCGGACGCACCGCCGGCAAAGGCGGCGGCGCTGCCGATCCCTTGCACGGCTCTCAGCACATCCAGCCAGACGATGTCAGGTGCGAACATCGAGCCCAGCGTGGCGAGGACATAGAGGCCGAGGCCGGCGAGGAAGATCCGCTTGCGGCCATGGTTGTCGGCCAGCGCGCCTGATGCCATCAGGCTGGCGCCGAAGGTCAGCATGAAGGCATTGGTCACCCAGTTGAGCTCGATCGGGCTGCCGCCGAGATCGGCCGCGATGCGGGACAGGGCGACCGCCGGTCCGGTGAAGGTCAAAGGCATCGTCATCGCGGCAAGGCATACCGACAAGAGCACGAGCCATCTCTTGGCCGAGCCGGTTCTGGTCTTCAAAGTCATGGGTTTTTCCTATCTGAAGCAGGATCTGTCGGCAGGTCGCGCGGTCGCGGCGCCGGTCACCGACAAGATAGGTCGACGACATTTCCGGCGAAATAATATTAGATCTCCAGTCATACCGGAATGAAACGCTCGAATGGAATGATGCAATGGATCGTCTCAGCGGCCTGATGGCCTTCGCACGCACGGCTGAGCTTGGCAGTTTCGTTGCCGCCGGCCAGGCGCTCGGCATTTCTGCTTCCGCCGTCGGCAAGAGCGTCGCAAGGCTCGAACAGGAGCTTGGTGTACGGCTCCTGCAACGCAGCACGCGGCGCATCGGCCTGACGGAAGAGGGCAGGCTGTTCAACGAGCGGGTGCGGCGCATTCTCGACGACATCGACGATGCCGAGGCGATGCTGTCGCGGACACGGGAGACGCCGCGTGGCCGGCTGCGCGTCTCGACCCCGATCGTCACCTATCATCTGTTGTTGCCGGTGCTGTCGGAGTTCATGGCCCGCTATCCCGAGATCGAGCTCGACATCGATTTCAACGATCGGATCGTCGACGTGATCGACGAGGGCATCGATGTCGCGATCCGCAGCGGCGAGCTGCCGGATTCACGGCTGGTATCGAGACCCGTTGCGCCCTTTCGCATGCTGCTGTGTGCGGCGCCCTCCTACCTCGACCGCCATGGCACACCCGGCGAGCCGGCGGATCTCATCAGGCATTTCGGCATAAACTTCCGCTTCCTCAACAGCGGCAGGCTGCTGGAGTGGCCATTCATTACCGGAAGCGCTGAACCGCAGATACGCTCGATGCTGACCTGCAACAACATGGAGGCATTGAAAGGCGCCACACTCGCAGGCCTCGGCATCGCCTGCATGCCGGATTTCCTGGTGCGCGAGGCGCTGCACGAAGACAGGCTGCGCACCGTCCTCGACGATCATGTCGACGGCCGTGGCCAGTTCCGGATGCTGTGGCCCTCCAATCGCCATTTGTCGCCCAAAGTGCGCGTCTTCGTCGATTTCCTTCCCGAGCGCCTTGCAGCGGCGCCAAGCGGTTCGTCGGAGAAAATATGACTTTTATTATCATGTTTCTATGGAAATGCCGAAGCGGCTGTGGCATGCCGCTGATCGCGAGGACGCCCCGCGGCGACTTGCCCCGAACCGTTTCGAAGGACTTGAGCGATGGACCAACTGAGCGCGCAAACCCGGATCAGCGATGAGGCAACCAGGTCGGCGATAGAGCGGCTGCGCGCCGAACACGGCGAATTCGAGATCGAAACCGGCGTCGCCGATCGTTGGGAGCTTCGCCTGCATTATGGCTCGCTGATCGCCATGCTCAAGGATGACGGCATGCTGATCCGTGTCGCGGCGACAGACGAGACTTGCCTGTCCTACATGAAGATGACGGTCGCCGGCCATGTCGCCGAACATCTTGGCACGGCCAGCGGACTGCGCTGGCAAGGCGACGGCAGCGATGCCGGCACGCCGGTTTTCTTCCGCGAGATCACGGTAATGGCGTCGACGCGGATCTCGGCGCATATGCAGCGCCTGCGCTTCGCCGGCAGGGATCTCGGCCGGTTTACCCATGGCGGCCTGCATATGCGGCTGCTGTTGCCGCCACGTGGCAGGCGGCCGGTCTGGCCGTCGATGGGTGCCGACGGGCTGCTTGTCTGGCCCTCGGGCGACGATGCTCTAACCGTGCGGGTCTACACGATCCGGGCGGTGGATGCCGCAAGCGGCTGGCTCGACGTCGATTTCGTGCTGCACCCTGGCCAGGACACGCCCGCCGCCACCTTCGCGCAAAACGCAGAGCCGGGAGACGTCATCGGCACGATCGGACCCGGCGGCGGCGACGCCCCGGTGGCGCAGACCCTGCTTCTGCTCGGCGACGACACCGCGCTGCCCGCCATTGGCAGGATCCTCGAGCATCTGCCGCCATCAAGCCGCGCCGAAGCACTCATCGAGGTCGATGGCCCGGATGACCGGATCGCGCTGGCGCAAGGCGGCAACATCGATATCACCTGGCTTTACCGGCACGGCCGCGAGGCCGGCACCGCCGGCCTGTTGCCGGCCGCCTTGCTGGAGCGCAGTCATATGGCACTTGCCGACGGCCTGTACGTCTGGGCCGGATGCGAATTCGGCGATTTCCGGGAGATACGCAAGATCGTGCGCAAGCAATGGAGCCTGTCGCGTGACCGGCATCTGGTCACCGCCTACTGGCGCCGGGACGCGCAGGGCGAGGGCGACGAGGACTAGTCGCCACCCTCCTGAAACGGCGTTCCATCAGAAGCGATAACGCAGGCTGGCAAACAGTGAGCGGCCCTCGTCGCGGTAACAATAGCCGGCGGAGCAGATGGTCTTCTGGTTGTCGAACAGGTTCTTGGCGTTGACCTGCAGCTTGACGCCTTCCAGCTTCGGATTGCGGTAGCCGAAATCATAGGAGAGCGAGGCGTCGACGAAGGCGCGGGCGCTGTTCTTGAACGTGTTGGTGTCGTCGCCATAGCTCGAGCCGGCCACGCGCACGCCCGTGCCCAGCCCCAGCCCTTCCAGCGTGCCGTTCTCGAACTGATAGTGGCCCCACAGCGACAGGATGTGGTTCGGCGTCGCTGATAGCTCCTTGCCATCGGTTCCTTCGGCGCCCTGCTCGATCCTGACGCGAAGATACGTATAGGAAGCGATGAAGCTGAAGCCGTTGTCGAGCGAGGCATTGGCTTCCAGTTCGACGCCACGCGAGTTCAGGTCGAGCTGGCGCTGCTTGTTGATGCCGGTCGAGGCGTCGAAGACGACGCCATCCTTCTGGTCGATGTCGAACAGCGCGGCGCTGACGGTCGCATTGTAGTTCGGGATCTCGTATTTGACGCCGATCTCCTTCTGCGTGGCGATGGTCGGGCGAGCGACGCGGCCGACAGGGCTGGTAACGTCGTCATAGACGAAGCCGATGTTGGGCGAGAACGAGGTCGAATAATTGACATAGGGCGTGATGCCCCACTCGGTCTGGTAGGACAGGCCGAGACGGCCGGAAAAGGCGCTGTCCTTCTGCTTCGAGGTGCTGAAGTCGGCGGCGGTGGAGGTGGTGTCGACCCAGTCGTAGCGGCCGCTGGTGAACAGGGTGAAGTCGTTCCACTCCATCTGGTCGTGCAGGTAGATGCCGAGCTGGTTCATCTGCTGTCCGCCGGAGTGGGGAACCGGCATCGCCTTGATGTCGTCGACCGAGACATAGGACAGACCGCTGCCGGCATCGTAGTCCGACCAGGCATAGTCGATGCCGCCGACGGCGGTGTGCCTGACCGCGCCGGTGTCGAACTCGAACTGCGCCATGTTGTCGACGACGAAGTTCTTCATGGTCTCGGTGTAGTGGCCCCAGTAGCGCTTCAGGTCGGCGCCGTCCGGATAATGGCCGCTGTATTCGATGTCGCTGTCGACGGCGTTGTAGCGCAGGTTCTGGCGCACCGTCAGCACATCGTTGAAGCGATGCTCGAACTCGTAGCCGATGCGGCCCTGGGTCTGGTCGAAATCGTTCCAGGCCGGATCGCCCTCATAGACGTCGGACAGCACGCCATAGCCTGAATTGTAGAAGGCGGCCGTGCCACCGGCGATCGATTTCGAATATTCGCCAAGAATGGTGAGCTTGGTGTCCTCGTCCGGCTTGAAAGTGACGGCCGGCGCCAGATACATCTTGTCGTCGGGATAGCCCGACAATTCGGTATCGCTTTTGCGGCCGAGGCTGGTGAAGCGATAGAGGATTGTGCCGTCCCCGTTCATGGGCCCGGAGGCGTCAAGGGCTGCCTGAAACCGGTTGTGCTCGCCGGCGAGCAGTTCGATCTCTCGGTAGGGCTCATCCTTGGGGCGCTTGGTGACGACGTTGACGATGCCGCCGGGACCGCTGACGCCGTAGAGCGACGATGCCGGGCCTTTCAGGATGGTGACACCCTCGATGCCGTAGGGCTCTGTCCTGAACCAGGCCGAGGGGCCGTTGTACTGGCGCAGCCCATCGCGGAACATGCCGTTGTAGAAGGCCTGGAAGCCGCGCAGGAAAAACGCGTCGTAGCGGGTGTCGAAACCGAAGCTGTTGGGATTGGCGCTGGCCGTGTAGCCGAGCGTTTCGTTCAGCGTGCGCGGCTTCTGGTCCTCGATCTGCTTCTGCGTCACCACCGAAATGGCCTGCGGAATCCTGGCCAGCGGCGTGTCGGTCTTGGTGCCGATGCGATCCTTCTTGGCGACATAGCCATCCTGCTTCAGGATTTCGTTGCTCTGCGCGGTGACCTCGATGTTGCCGAGCATGCTGGACGTTTCGCTGTCCTGCGCATGTGCAGCGCCGGACTGGCCAAGCATTGCCGCACTGCCCAGCAGTGAGATCCCCAGGCGCCATGTCGTCAGCCTTGTTCGCATCGACTCGTCTCCACCGTCTCATGCTTGATTGCGTCCCCGCGTTCTCAAATATGAGTATGTGAGTCAAGTATTTTTTCCCCGCAACGGCCCAAGCTGGCATGGGCCGTTGCAGAGCGGCATCGCTGATAGATTCGACTGAACGATTTTGAGCTTCTGGGGCGGCGGCCTTGCCTACTGCCTGACGCTTCTCGCCACCAGCCGCGCCACGCTCGGGCCGACCAGCAGCACGATCAGGAATCGTGCCGATTGCAGCGCCAGGACGAAGGAGATGTCGACGTTCTGCGCGGCGGCGGCGATGATGGCGATGCTGTCCATGCCACCGGGGCTGGTCGCCAGATAGGCGGTCAGCGGATCGATGCCCAAGAGATGGCTGATCATGAAGGCAAGGCCGCCGCAAAAGGCGATCAGCGCCACTATCGACGCGATGATCTGCGGCAGAGCGCGCGTCGCATGGCGCAGGATCGGCCTGGTGAAGTTCAGGCCGATCGACCAACCGACCATCGCGTAACTCACAGCGAGCAGCCATGGCGGCAATTGCATCTCCACGCCCAAGCCGAGATGGACGACAGTGCCGAAGACGAAGGTGCCGAGGAAGAAGGGCGAGGGCAGCCTCAGCAGCTTTCCCGCCAGGCCACCTACAACTGCGATACCGATGGTGGCGGCGAAGGCTTGGGCATTGATCGGCGGAAACCAGATGATGGCGGGGATTTCGATGCCCGATGTGTCGACCCACATCTTGGCAACGAGTGCTGCCGTCATCGAGACGAAGATGACGCGCAGATATTGCATGAAGGCGACGAGACGCTGGTCGGCGCCGAAGGCACCGGCCATCAGCACCATGGCGGTGGCCGCACCCGGCGACGAACCCCAGACGGCTGTAGTGCCTGGCAGGATGCGCCAGCGGCTGATCAGCCAGCCGAGCAGGCTGGAGGCGGTGACGGTGGCCACCACGACGCCGAGAAACAGCGGCCATTCCCGGTAGAAGACCGGAAAGATATCGGCCGAGATCGACGCTGCGACAAGGCAGCCGACGATCGCTTGGGCGGCGCCGAACGCAAGACGCGGCACGCGCACCGTGGCGTCATTGGTGCCGGCGACGATGGCCGCCAGCATCGGCCCGATCAGCAGCGCCGCCGGCAGGGCGGCGAGTTCCAGCGCACCGGCGAACAGCAGGGAAACGATCAGCAGAGCCAGCCATTGCCAGAGCTTGCGCATCCGCGCCATGCGCTCGAGTGTGGGCAGGTCCGGGGATGGCTGCTCGGCCGAGGAATCCATGTTTTGGTCTTAGACGCGAACCGGGACGATGCGAACCCCGCTACGCCGAAAAAGGAAGCTGTGTGATGCGTGGTCTCTCAGTTAGCGAGAGGTATGCTGGTCAAATCTTCCGGGTAGGACCGTGGTCGCGGACGACCATAGTCCGTCCTCAGCAAACGTCTTCCACTGGGTGTCGAGTGATCGTTTCACGCGTTGGCGCCGAACAGTTGCTCGACCTCTCCGTCGCCCATGCGATCGAAATCGTCGGGGACGGAAAACTGGCCGGCCATAAAACCGATCCGTCGCGCCTGCGCCGATGCAGGCTGGTCGATCGGCACGACTTTGACCAATGGTTTGCCCGCCCTGGCGATGATGAACGGCTCACCTTTGGCGGCCTGGTCAACGAGACGTGAAAGATTGGCCTTTGCATTGTGAATGTTCACGGTCTGCATCGCAGTTGGCTCCGTTGGCATGGCGCCGTCTGTCCGGTCAGCCCGTCTTGGTGTCGGCCAGGCCGAAGCCGCCAACGGGGTGGGTCTCGACCTGGAATTCAAAGCCGGCGATGAACGGCCGTGCCTTGGCGATCGTCGCCTGGACTTCCGGAAGCTGCAGCGACGCCTTGTGGCTTTCGGCGTCGATCCACACTTCGGTCACCCAGATCGCATCGGCATCCGCGGGGTCGCGGGCGATGATGTAGTTCAGGCAACCCGGCAGGGCGCCGGTGCTGGCACGCAGGAGGTCGATGACCGCGTCGCGCTGGCCGCGTGCCGCCCGCATCTTGCCGATCAGTCCGTACATTCCGTTGTCTCCCTTTGAGGTTTTCGACAAGAACATGCAGATCGCCAGTATGCCGATAGCCGCTCAAGGCATCAACTGGCCGCCATTCACCTCGATCACCTGGCCGGTGATGTAGCCGCTCAAAAGATCGGAAGACAGGAACAGATAGGCGCCGACGCAATCCTGCGCCGTGCCGGCACGTCCCTGCGGAATGGTGGCGATCATGCCCTTCATCTGCTCGTCGGTCGAATAGCGCTCGTGGAACGGCGTGAGAATGGTGCCGGGCGCCACCGCGTTGACGCGGATGCCGAAGCCGATGAGCTCCTTGGCCATGCCGCGCGTCACATTGGAGACGAAAGCCTTGGCCGAGCCATAAAGTCCGGCGCCGCCGCCGGCACCGTTGCGCGCGGCGATCGACGAGGTGTTGACGATGAAGCCGCCCTGTTTCTTCAGCCATGGGATCGCCCTGCGCGAGGCGGTCAGCACCGAACGCGCATTGAGGTCCATCACCGCGTCGTAATGCGCTTCGGTTTGCTCTGCGTAGGGCACGCGGCCAAGCATGCCGCCGGCATTGTTGACCAGCCCGTCGAGGCGGCCGAAATACTGCGCGCTCTCCTCGACGACGTGTTCGACATCGGCGGCAACGGAGAAATCGCCCTGGACGAGGAACACCTCGCCGCCCTTGTCGGCGATTGCCAGGCCGAGCTTCTCGGCGGCGTCGCGGCTCGAGTTGTAATGCAGCGCCACCTTGCATTTCTGCGCCGCATAGGCCAGCGCGAGCGCCGCCCCGATGCCGGTCGACGCACCGGTGACCAGCACCGCCTTGCCGGCAAGATCGGGTATGCTGAGTGTGTTTGTGGCTGGCACTGTTCGTCCTCCGGGATTTCGGCCCGTCCTTCGTAGGCCCTTGCCACCCCGGTGTTCAAGCCTCAGGGGCGCAGATAGGCGTAACCCTGGCCTTGCAGTTCGGCGAGCTTGACGACACCGCCCTTGTCGGCGGCATGGAAACCGGCGAGCAGGTCGGCGAGTGAAATATCCATGCCTTGCATGGTGTTGGCGCAGGCATGGGATTCCAGCCCCTGCTGCACCAGGCCGGCGAAGCGCCCGGAAATCGCTGCCGATATGCCTTTCGACTTGAAGGCCGCCAAGGCAGGACCGTGCACGACCAGCACGATGTCGACATTGCCGCCGGTGCCATCATAGTGGTTCTTGATGTTGCCGAGCACGAAATTGACCTTGTCGACGTCGCTCAAGTGATAGGCGACCTTTTGCCGGGCCGGCTCCGTTACCGCTGCGGCCTGCACCGCCCCCAGGCCAAGAAGGGTTCCGGTTCCGGCAACAACCGCGCGGAACATTTCGCGCCGGCGCATGGCATCCTCCTCGGCTTGGCGGCCCACCGCGAATTGCGTGGCTGCGGCCGCAATACTAGCATAAATTGACTTTGCGTCCTGTCGATGCGGAGGAGAGGTCACATGGCGTTCGGGGTAGGGGAATGGAAGACAATTGCCGGCGCCGGATTTGGCGCGGCGCTGCTTACCACGCTTGCCGGCTCGGCCTTCGCCGATGATGCACTCAAGCTCACAGAACTCAGTCCCAGCGGCACTGACGCCTGTTTCGGCCGCGTCTATGATGCGGCGCATCTAAAGGCGCACCCGAAGCAGAAGGTGGCGCGGATCTTCTTCTACTACGGCCATGATCCGGTCAGCCGGCCGAATGAAGAGCCGACCGTGAATTCCGACACTTCCTACAATGCCTTCATCGCCACCTCCGTGCGCGGCGCCAAGGCGCCGGAATGGGCCGGCGGCTGGTGCAATCATGCGTCGGAGGACGGCAAGGCAGGCGCCATCCATTGCGGTATGGAGTGCGACCGGACGCTTGCGTCGTTGAAGGTCGACGACAAGGGCCGGCTGCTCCTCTCGGATCTGCAGCCCGACATCTATCTCGATGCCGATTCGCAAGAGGAGTTGGGCGCAGCGGAATATGACAGGCAGGCGCTGGGTTCGGAGGACGACAATTTCCGCCTCGACCCAATGCCGGCCGCGACCTGCAAGGCGGAGTTCGCGCGCATCGATCCAGTCGACCCCGCCCTTGGGCCGCCTCTGCGCGAGCGGCTGAAGCCGGACCAGGCGTTCTGCTATGGCCGCGACTACGATGCAGCGCATCTCGGCTCGCATCCCGATCAACTGACGCAGTCGATCCGGGTTTTCCGCGGGCCGGTAGAGCTGGCGTCGTTTGCCTCAGGGAGCGATGCAGCCAACTGGCCTGATGGCGCCGACATTGCCGTCTCGGTTACCACGCGGCAGAAATCGGCTGAGGTGACGCAGACCTATTCCTGCCAGGGCGATGCCGACCAGTGGCGCTGCGCGGCAAGTTCGAAGATGAGCGACTTCTCCTGCGACATCGCGCAGAAGGAGATTTTCCTCAAGCGCGGCGCCGACGGCACGATGATGCTGGCCAACCCCAACAGCAGCCTGGCGATCGTCGACCTGTGTTCGAAGGCCGCCGACGGCAAGACCAAATCCGACGACAAGGTCTATCGGCTGCAGCCAATGCCGCAATCGGCCTGTGTGCCGTGAGTATCTCTGGAGGGGCGAATGGATAAGGCAAAGGTCTTTTGGTCTGGCCGATCGCAAGCGGTACGCTTGCCCAAGGAGTTCCGTTTTGAAACAGACGAGGTATCAATCCGCCGCCAAGGCCGAACGATCATCCTGGAGCCGCTTGCGCAGGACTGGGCTTGGCTGGACAGTTTGACAGGGCCGCTTGACGACGATTTTGTCGAGGCAGCTTTGGAAGGCCGATAGAGGCGGGCTCATCGGCGCAGACGTTTTCGCGGTACGCCTGTCGCTTCGTCATCCTATGGCGGAGCAAGGAGCGAAGCGACGTGGCGCAGACCCCTGGAGCTGCTCCGCAGCCCAAGGGATCCATGCCGTGACATCCGAGCGCTGCTGCGGTGCAGAATCGTGTTCCGCTGCACTTCACCGCCAAGGTCGCGGCGTGGATCCTCGGGTCTCCGCGACGGAGCTTCGCTCCTGCTCCGCCCGTGGATGACGAAGTCGAGAGGCGCCAGCTAGTTTTCCAAGGTCGTGACGGGAAATCGCCTCAGGCAAACGGCACTGCCGTCGTGCCCTTGGGCAGCTTGGCCTCGTCGTCGGGCTCGACATGGATGGTGACGCGCACCGAGGGGATCTCGGCCTTCAGGGCGTCCTCGATGCGGTCGCAGATGACGTGGCTGGCGCCGACCGACATGTCGGCGTCGACGACCAGATGGAACTCGATGAAGGTAGCGCGGCCGGCGATACGCGTCTTGAGGTCATGCACCTCGAGCGCGCCCTTGCAGTTGGCCGAGATGACGTCGCGGATGCGCATGTGCTCCTGCGTGTCGACGGCGCGGTCCATCAGGCCGTTCATCGATGAGCCGATGACATGCCAACCCTGCCACAGGATGTTCAGCGCCACGAGGACGGCAAGTGCCGGATCGAGGATCTGCCAGCCGGTCAGGATCGCGCCGACGAGGCCGCCGAAGACGCCGATCGAGGTCACCACATCGGTCATGATGTGGTGACCGTCGACGACCAGTGCTGGTGACTTCTCGGCCCGACCGGCGCGGATCAGCGTCCAGGCCCAGAAGGCGTTGATGACCGTGGCGACGCCGTTGACGGCAAGACCTTCCCAGGGCTGTTCGAGCGGCGCCGGGGTCTGCCAGGAACGCCAGACCTCGTTGAGGATCAAAAGGGCGGCGAGCACGATCAGCACGCCTTCCAGCACCGCCGAGAAATATTCGGCCTTGTGGTGGCCGAAGGGATGGTCCTGATCGGCCGGCTTGTAGCTGACCTGGATCGCCCAGAAGGCGGCGGCCGAGGCAATGACGTTGACGATCGATTCCAGCGCGTCCGAATAGAGTGCGACGGAGCCGGTGACGTACCAGGCGACGAGTTTCAGGCCGAGCACGATTGCGGCAATGATGATCGACCAGAAGGCAAGGTTGGCGACCTTGCGCTTCGCGGCCGCCTTGGCCGCGATCGCCATTGTGTCCTCGGTTTCGGCCATGATTGTCAGGCGGCCTTTTCCTTGGCCTTGCGCGGCAGGTGGGCGACGATGTTCTCGATGATGCGCATGCCGGCATTGTGGCCGAGCGTCATGATCGATTCCGGGTGGAACTGCACAGCGGCGATAGGCTCTTTGCGGTGTTCGAAGGCCATGATGACGCCGTCCTCGGTTTCCGCCGTGACGATGAAATCGTCGGGCAGCCGCACCGGGTCGGCAAAGATCGAGTGGTAGCGGCCGACGGTGACCTCCTTCGGCAGGCCGGAGAAGATGATGCCCGGCTTGGAGACGCGGATGCGCGACGGCTTGCCGTGCATCGGCACGTGCAACTGCCTGAGTTCGCCGCCATAGGCCTCGGCCAGCGCCTGCAGGCCGAGGCAGACGCCGAAGATCGGCAGATCGCGAGCGCGCGCCTTCTTTATCGTGGCGGCGCAATCGAAGTCCTTCGGGGTGCCGGGGCCGGGCGACAGCACGACGAGGTCGGGCTTCAGCCGGTCGAAGACTTCCTCCGGCACCGGCGTGCGCACGGTCGAGACATTGGCGCCGGTCTGGCGGAAATAATTGGCCAGCGTGTGGACGAAACTGTCCTCGTGGTCGACGAGCAGGATGTTGACACCGTCGCCGACGCGCGCGGTGGTACGCTCGGTGCTGGCGGAATTGCCTGTCTTGGCGTCGCGGATGGCGGAGAGCATGGCGGATGCCTTCAGTTCGGTTTCGGCTTCTTCTTCCTCGGGAATGCTATCGAAGAGCAATGTGGCGCCGGCGCGTACTTCGGCAATGCCGTCCTTGATGCGGATGGTGCGAAGGGTGAGGCCGGTGTTCATGTCGCCGTTGAAGTTGACCATGCCGATCGCGCCGCCATACCAGGCGCGCGGGCTCTTCTCGTTCTGTTCGATGAAGCGCATGGCCCACAGCTTCGGCGCGCCGGTGACGGTGACCGCCCAGGCATGAGACAGGAAGGCGTCGAAGGCATCCATGCCCTCACGCAGCCGGCCTTCGATGTGATCGACGGTGTGGATCAGGCGCGAATACATCTCGATCTGGCGCCGGCCGATGACGCGCACCGAACCCGGCTCGCAGACCCGAGACTTGTCGTTGCGATCGACGTCCGAGCACATGGTCAGCTCGGATTCGTCCTTCTTGGAGTTGAGCAGTTTCAGGATCTGCTCGGAGTCCGAAATGGCGTCGTCGCCGCGCTTGATGGTGCCCGAGATCGGGCAGGTCTCGACGCGGCGGCCGTTGACGCGCACGAACATTTCGGGCGAGGCGCCGATCAGATATTCGCCTTCGCCCAGATTGATGAAGAAGGAATAGGGCGAGGGGTTGATCGACTTCAGCTTGCGCGAAATCTCGGATGGCTGCGTCTCGCAGCGTTCGTAGAACATCTGGCCGGGGACGACCTCGAACAGGTCGCCGCGCTTGAACGAATCCATCGCCTTGCGCACCAGATCGGCATATTCGCCAGGTTCATGGTCGCCGCGCGGCGGGATGCGGTCGGGGCTCTTGAACGGCTCGGCGATTTCGTCGCGCGGCAGCCCTTCCGTCGAAAACCCGTCGCCGGCATAGTCGTAGCGATCGGTCCAGGCCTTGGCCGAATAATGGTCGACGACCAGGATCTCGTCGGGCAGGAACAGCACCAGGTCGCGCTGGCTTTGCTTGCGCTCGAGCTTGTAGTCGACCGGGTCGAACTGGAAGGCGAGATCGTAGCCGAAGGCACCGTAAAGGCCGAGATTGGCGTCTTCCTCGGTCTTGAACAGAGCGGTGATGGCACGCAGCACGGTGAAGACCGAAGGGACGCGGCTGCGCTCCTCCTCGGTGAACACACGGCCGGGTTTGGCGACGTCGAGGCGGATCAGCTTCTTCGAAGTCTCGGCGATGGTGACGTCGGCCAGGTCGCCCAGCGCCTTGCCGATAACCGGCAACAGCGCCTCGCCACGGCGGTTCAGCGCCTCGATACGCATGGCGCGGCCACGCGCCGAGATGACCAGCGGCGGGTCGATGATGGCGGTGTCCCAGCGCGTGTAGCGGCCGGGATATTCGTAGTTCGAGGAAAACACCGCACCCCGGCGCGAATTCAGGCCGTCGACGTAAGCGTCGATCGCGCCCGCATAGGGCCGGTCGTGGCGCTCGCGGGTGATGGTCACGCCACCCGCGGTCACGAAACTTTCCGCCCCGTTATCCAGAACCTTCATCGTCATTTCCGTCTCCATCAGCTTATTTGGGGCAACGGACCCGGGAATGGCTTGGAAAAAACAAATGGCCGCCCGGACTTTCCGTTGCGGCCACCCTCTCTTTTCGCGCACGCGCGTTCGAACAGGCCGCTGTCAGCAGGCCCACCACCAAATGGTCTTGGTCGAACGCATGTTCATGGCGAAATCCATAGCTGCGAAAGGGAGTATACGCAACAGGTTTGAAAAGCCTGTCCGGTGGCCGCAGCTTCTGCATCTCATGGCACATCGCCAGAGCCGACCGTGCGGCCTAGATTGTTCATCCAACAGCAGGAACATGGGAAACACCGATGACCGAGCAAATCGAGCGCGCGCGCACGTTCCATTCCCTCCACGTCAAGGGAAACCCAATCGTCCTCTACAATGCATGGGATCCGGGCTCGGCCAAGATCGTCGAGAAAGCAGGCGCCAAGGCGATCGCCACCGGAAGCTGGCCTGTGGCGGCTGCGTTCGGATATGCCGATGGAGAGAAAATCCCGCTGGAGCTGGCACTCGACAACATCAGGCGCATTGTCGGGTCGGTCGACCTGCCGGTGACCATGGACCTCGAGGGCGGTTATGGCGTCGCTCCGGAAGCCGTCGCCCATACTGTGACGCTTGCCTTGCAAGCAGGCGCCATCGGTTTCAATTTCGAAGATCAGATTGTCGGCGGCACTGGCCTGCACGACATTGCCGTGCAGGTGAAACGCATCGAAGCCGCGGCGGCTGCCGTCAAGGCCTCCGGCATCCCGGCCTTCCTCAACGCCCGAACCGATATCTTCCTCAAGGCCAAGCCGGATGCGCACGACAAGGCGCTGCTCGATCAGGCGATCGAACGGGCGCGGGCCTATGAAAAGGCGGGAGCGAGCGGCTTTTTCGCACCTGGTCTTGGCGATGAGGGCCTCATCGAGGCGCTCTGCAAGGCAATCGCGTTGCCGGTCAACATCATCGCGCTGGCGCATGTGCCGCCGCGCCAGCGGCTGGCCGAACTCGGCGTCGCCCGCATCAGCCATGGCCCGGTGCCTTACCGGCAGATGGCCGAATGGCTGGAGGCCAAGGCGCGGCAGGCCATTTCTGGCTAGGCGGGTGATGCTGCATGCAACGGGTTTGGGATTGGCCGAAGCCTCGCAACTTCGTCATCCACGGGCGGAGCAGGAGCGAAGCGACGCGGCGGAGACCCGAGGATCCATGCCGCGACCTCAGTTGAAGGGCGCAGCGGAACAGAATTCTGCACGTAGCGACGCTTTGAAGTCGCGGCATGGATTCTAGGGTCTGCGCCGCGTCGCTTCGCTCCTTGCTTCGCCCTAGAATGACGAAGCTATGGAGTGCTTCGGCAAACTACGAGGCAAAGCTTCCTCAATCCTCTAGCGTGCCCGACCTTGCGTCGGCGCTCTTCCTGTCGCCGACCAGCTTGAGCAGGTCTTCGCCGGCGCGGATGATGCGGCGCGAGCGGCGGGTCAGGATGATGCCGTCCTGCGGCGCGAAGACTTCGGTACGGCCATCGGCTTCGCCCGGCGCGTGGACGATAGTGGCGAGGCGCGCGCCCCTGGCGACGCGGTCGCCGGGCTTTACATCGTAGAGCACTGCGCCTCCCCGCGGTGCGGGCATCATGTCGATGTTTTCCAGCGGAGCGACGACGCCGGTGAACGGACCGGGCGCGGGCAGGGTGGTGTCGGCGATCACGCCGCGCGCCACCAGCAGCCGGTAGAGCCCTTCGGCGTCGGAGGCGGCCAAGGCGCCGTCGACATCGAGGATGCCGCGATATTCGACCGTGGTGGCGACGCGTCGGTCGACTTTCGCCATGTCAGCGGGAACGTTCTGGTAGGGCATGATCGAGGCGCCCTCGAACGTGCCATCGGTGTCTTCGCTCCACAGCACGACCGCATCGACGCCCATGGCGGCGGCGCAATCGGCCATTGCCGGCCATAGGCTGGTGTGGACGTAGAGATAGGCGAGGCCCTCGTCGTCGCAGTGCAGGTCGAGAACGATGTCATGGCCGAGCGATAGCTGCACCAGCCGGCTCTTCAGCCGCTGGTCGACGTTGCCAAGGCTGGTGTCGGGCAAGAGGGCGGCTTCGGGTGCGGCGAGCAGCGGAAAACCGCGGTTGAAATTGGTGCGCGTGCCCAGATGGAAGCGGCCCTGGTGCTCGCCGAAATGATACTGCGCGCGACCGATCGGGTTGGCCCAGGGCACGATGGTGAGGTTGCCCTTGATGCGGCCTTCAGCCTCCGCCTTGTTGAGTATCGGCATCAGCGCGTCGATAGCGACGACGCCCGGCAATTCACCGGCATGGAGCGCTGCCTGCAGATAGGCGGATGGGGCGGCCTTGTCCGCGCCCGCGAAGCGGAACAGCGGAAATTCGTAGGAAACGCCTTCGCTTTCGCCGGCGATGCGCTCGATCGATTTCTGCATGACTTTCTCCATCAAGAGCATGAGACATGCCCGTTTGAAGACGCCGATGTCGATTGGTCCAGCCTGCCGCGCTATAGGCGCAAGAGGTTACCCTGCGGGAGCCGGAAGAGGGATGACAGGCGCGCGCCGATCCAGCGCCTGCGACAGCACGGCAACGGCGACCGCCAACAGGGCGAGCGCTGCGCCAACCAGCGGCAAATTGGCATAGGAAACACCGGCGGAAAGGGCCACGCCGCCGATCCAGGCGCCGCCGGCATTGCCGACATTGAAGGCGCCCTGGTTCAGCGTGGCGGCAAGATTCGGTCCGTCGGAAGCCGCCTCGACGACGCGGATCTGCAGCGGTGGCACGACGACGAAGATGAGCAGGCCCCAGAGGAAGACGATGCCGATGGCAACGCTGGCGATAGTGCCGAACTGCATGAAGCCGACAAACAGCAGCGCCAGCAACAGCAGCGTGCCGATGACCGTCGGCATCAGTTTCCAGTCGGCAAGCCTGCCGCCGATGATGTTGCCGATGGTCATGCCGGCGCCAAACAGCAGCAGCACCCAGGTGACCGCAGAGGTGGACAGGCCGGATACGTCGGTCAAATAGGGTTTGATGTAGGTGAAGACGGCAAACAGGCTGGCCGAGGCAAGGGCGGCGATCAGCATCGCCAGCCAGACCTGCAGTTTGCCCAGCACGCGCAGCTCGCCGCGCAGCCCGCCACCGCTCGGTTCAGTGACGTCGGATGGCACCAGCCAGGCGATGGCAGCGACCGAGATCAGACCGATGCCGACCACGGCGAGGAAAGTTGCGCGCCAGCCGAAGGCTTCGCCAAGCGCCGTGCCGGCCGGAACGCCGAGGATGTTGGCCAGCGTCAGCCCGGCGAACATCAGCGCGATGGCGCTGGCGCGCTTGTTGCGCGGCACTAGGCTGGCGGCAACGACCGAGCCGATGCCGAAGAAAGCGCCATGGCCGAAGGCGGTGAAGACGCGTGCGGCCATCAGCGTCCAGTAGTTGGGCGAGATGGCGCAAAACAGATTGCCGACGACGAACAGCACGGCAAGGCCAACCAGCACTGGCTTGCGCGGCAAATGCGCGGTGGCCATCGCAACGATCGGGGCGCCGAAGACGACGCCCAGCGCATAGCCGGTGACGAGCAGGCCCGCCGAGGGGATGGACACGCCGAGATCGGCGGCGACCTCCGGCAGCAGGCCCATGATGACGAATTCGGTGGTGCCGATGCAGAAGGACGCAATAGCAAGCGCAAGGATTGGCAAGGGCATGGGGCGTCCAGACTGAATCGGTTCAAATGGAGACTGCGCGAAGGACGCCACCGTTCGCAAGTTGCATTGCTGCATTGCAGCAATGCAGAAAAGAAAGGGCTTTGAAATGGGTCGCCGCGGCTGTCAAACCAGCGGCTTCAGCTCCTGGGCGATGGTGGGCAGCAGTTCCGAGACATTCGGGTGAATGTGGACGGCACGCGCCAGCGTGTCGACGGGCGCCTTGGCGTACATCAGGTCGAGCACGCAATGCACCGCCTCGTCGCCACCGGGGCCGAGCACCGAGCAGCCGAGAATCTCTCTGGTGTCGGCATCGACCAGGATCTTCATGAAGCCTTGCGTCTCGCCCTTTTCGATGGCGCGGCCGACACGGGTCATCGGCCGCTGGCCGACCAGTGCGCGACGGCCGGATTTCTTCACCGCGGCCTCGGTCATGCCGCAGCGGCCGAGCGGGGGGTCGATGTAGAGCGCATAAGCTTCGATGCGGTCACTGACCTTGCGCGGATCGTTGTCGAGCAGGTTGGCGGCGACGATCTCGTAGTCGTTGTAGGAGGTGTGGGTGAAGGCGCCCTTGCCATTGCAGTCGCCCATCGCCCAGATACCGGGCACGCTGGTGCGCAGCTGGTCGTCGACAGTGACGAAGCCGCGCCGGTCGACCTCGACGCCTGCTCTATCGAGGCCGAGGTCGTCGGTGTTGGGCGTCCTTCCCAGAGCCAGCAGCACATGCGATCCGACCGCCGGCGGTTTGCCGGTCGAGAAGGTCACCGCGATGTCCTTGCCCTGCGTCGCAAAGCTGATGTCATCTGCACCGACATGGACTGTAATGTCTTCGTTTTCGAGGATCGACAGGATGGCGGCCGAGACGTCCTCGTCCTCGCGGCCGGTCAGGCGGGGGCTCTTCTCTATAACGGTGACTTCGCTACCGAAGCGGCGGAACATCTGCGCGAATTCGAGCGAGACATAGCTGCCGCCGACGACGACGAGATGGCGCGGCAGCACGTCGAGATCCATCATCGAGGAATTGGTCAGGTAGTCGATGTCGTGGATGCCGGGCAGGTCGGGCACCGAGGCGCGGCCGCCGGTGTTGAGGAAGATCTTGTCGGCGGTCAGAAGGTCGTCGCCGACGCGCACCGTGTTGGCCGATTCGAAGCGCGCATGTCCACGGTAGAGCGTGCATTTGTTCATGCCCGCGATCCATGTCTCCAGATTGGTGCGGGCGTCGATCGTCACCTTGTCCTTGCGCGCCTTAATCCTGGCATAGTCGACGCCGACGGGGCCGAGCGTGACACCATAGTCGGCCGCACGCCGCGCCAGATGCGCGGCATAGGCGCTGGCGACCATGGTCTTGGTCGGCATGCAGCCGGTGTTGACGCAGGTGCCGCCGACCAGCTTGCGCTCGATGAGCGCCACGCTCATGCCGGCCGCACTTAGCCGGCCGGCCAGCGAAGGGCCGGCCTGTCCGGCGCCGATGACGATGGCGTCGAAGGCTTTTGCCGTCATGCCACCGCCGCCACGATCAGCAAGCCGCCGACGATCGCCACCGCGTCCTCGATGAAGGCGGCGGGAGGATCCTTGCCGAAGGCGGCCGCCAGCCGGCCGCGTGCCTCGGCGCCGCCCAGCGTGCCGATGACAGCGCCGATGGTACCGGCAATCAGGCCGCCGATGGTGGCGCCGCCTGTCGCGCCGATCACCGCGCCGGTGAAAGCGCCCATGATGATGCGGGCGCCGAATTGCTGCGGCACTTTACGGCTCGGCGTCGACGGCAATTGGTCGGTGACCAGTTCGACGATGGCCAGGATGGTGAAGATGCCGACCGCGGCCCAGTGGCTCATAAAACTTGCCCAGATGCCGGCGACGGGCAGCCAGCCGAGATAAGCGCCCCAGGCGACGGCAGCCGGCGCGGTCATGGCGCGAAGACCGGCAATGACGCCGATCAGAAGTGCGAGAATATACAGCATCGTCGATCCCCCTCGATCGCCGGGCCAGGACAGTCCGGCAAGAGCAGGCTAGCATAGGTCCGGCATTTGACCAGCGCATGACTGCGAAAAATCCGAATGGATTTGCGCGGGTGCTGCCGGGGCGCTGGCACTTTCCCGTTAACTGCAATTGTGCTTTGGCAGTGACGTCACATGGAGACATCGTCATGGCTGGAAGCGAGCGCGCGAAGATGACGGCCGGCGAATGGTATACATGCCTCGACGACGAACTGGAGGCTTTGCGGGTGATAGCGCGCGACGCGGTGTTCGAGCATAATTGCCTGCCGCCGCGGCACCGCGGCAATCTCGGGCCGGGCCTGAAGGCACTGCTCGGCAAGGCCGGCGAGGGCGCCCGCATCGAGGCGCCGTTCCACTGCGCCTATGGCTTCAACATCTTTCTCGGTGACGGCGTCTTTCTCAATGCCGGCTGCACCGTCCTCGATACGGCGAGCGTGCGCATAGGCAAGGGAACGCTGCTCGGTCCCAATGTGCAGATCTACTGCGCCGAGCATCACAAGGAGGCCAGCGGGCGGCAAGCCGGACTGGAGATCGCCAGGCCGGTCGAGATCGGCGCCAATGCCTGGATCGGCGGCAGCGCGATCATCCTTGGCGGCGTCAGCATCGGCGAGGGCGCCATTGTCGGTGCCGGTGCGGTGGTGACGCGCGACGTGGCCACGAACACCACCATGGTCGGCAACCCGGCCCGGGTGGTCAAGCGGGATTAGGGATCAGTGCGAGAGCCCAGGAGCCATACGCTCCTGGCGTCGTGCTACATTAATCTACACCCGACACCGACGTCGCACTGCGTCCCGCCAACAGTAGGCGCCCGATATTCCACCGACAGCAGAACCTGTCGGTTGCACATATCAGGCGGCAACAGTCTCGTTTTGAGGGAACATGGCGCGACGTGTTTCAGTATCGAGTTCGGCCTTGAAGGTATGTTTCGCCTTCATATCCAAGGCGCGCTGAACGGCGGGACGCTTGGTCACTTCATCCATGAAGCGCGTGACATTGGGATAATCGCCAAGGCCTTTCTGGCCGAATACATATCCGGCCGAGGCGGCCCAACCCCAAAGTGCCATGTCTGCGATTGTATATTCGTCGCCCGCCAGATATCGGGCCTGCCCAAGGCGATGGTCCAGAACCGCGTAGTGGCGCTCGAGCTCCTTCACGTAGCGATTCTTCGCATAGGGGATATCTTCCGGCGCGTAGTGAAGGAAGTGGATCGCCTGACCGGAAAACGGCGACAGGCCGGTTGCCACGAACTGCAGCCATGACAGCATGACGGCCTTGTTCTTCAGCTCGCCGGGAAGGAACTTTCCGTGCTTCTCGGCGAGGTAGAGGAGGATGGCGTGGGAATCGAAGATCGTCACATCCCCGTCCACCATCGCCGGAACCTTGCCGTTGGGATTGACCGCCCTGAATTCGGGCGTGTGCTGCTCGCCCTTGAAGATATCGACCGGTGAGACATCGAAGGGTAATTCCAGTTCTTGCAGCAGCACCGCCACCTTCATCGAGTTCGGCGTGGCATGAAAATACAGATTGAGCATTTTTTCTGTCCCATCGTTGAACATCCACCCAGTCCGTCCGATTGGTCCGTCTGCCGATGTCGAAGTGCCCGGAACATGCCGGCTTGCCCATCAACGCACCAATCGATCTTGCGGATTGATGTTATCGAGCCCGTTCATGGCTGGGCAGGCGGTGGGATGGCTTTCGATTTTCGCAAGCACCAAACTCATGAAGACGATCAATTGGTCCCATCGTGCAAGGCGATTTCTCAAGGGGCGCACGGGGTTCTAGAGCGGTGACATCAACCGATCGAAAGGAACCCCAATCATGATCTCTCGCTCTCTTATGGCTGGCATCGCCGCCATAACGTCCTTCAGTTTTGTACCGCCATCGATGGCCGGCACCACGGTCCAGAAAATTTCGTTCACCTCGGACCAGAGTTATCCGGAAAGCATTACGTGGTCGGCCAAGCAGGACACCTTCATGGTCGGCTCGGTGCGTCATGGCCTGGTGGCCAAGGTCGACGAAGCCGGGAAGTACACGGTGTTCGTCCACGACGCGAAACTGATTTCGACGGCGGGCCTGCTCGTCGATGACAAGCGCAATACGCTCTGGGTGACGAACTCCGATCCGGGCGTCGGCGACCGCACCAATGCGGCGACCCAGGGCAAGCTTGCGGGCGTGGCCACATATGATGCCACGACCGGCCAGTCTCGGGCCTACTACGACCTCAGCAGTCTCAGCGGAGGCACTCATTTTGCCAATGATATCGCGCTCGACGCTGACGGAAACGCTTATGTGACAGACAGCTTTGCTCCGATCGTCTACCGGATCGATACGGCAGGCAAGGCAACGATCTTCGCGCAGGACCCGCGCTTCAAGGATGACGACGGCTTCAACCTGAATGGCATCGCCTGGCACAAGGACGGCTATCTGCTCGTCGGCAAATACAATACGGGTGAGCTGTTTCGCGTCAGCATCGCCGACCCAGGCAAGATCGAGCTGGTGAAGCTGCCCGAGCCTCTGACGGGTGCCGACGGCATTCAGCTGATCGATGACCAGCATCTCGTCGTCGTGCAGAACCTTGGCGTCGATCGCACCGTCGAACTGGTTTCCACCGACGGGTGGGCATCGGCAGCGATCGTCCGGCAGGAGCGCAGCATCATGTCTATGCCGACGGCCGCG
The DNA here is from genome assembly GCF_040320745.1 of Mesorhizobium sp. M0621. Lineage (NCBI taxonomy): Bacteria > Pseudomonadati > Pseudomonadota > Alphaproteobacteria > Hyphomicrobiales > Phyllobacteriaceae > Mesorhizobium > Mesorhizobium sp. M0621. Next base: position 53,890 of record NZ_JAMYQF010000021.1, read on the forward strand.
GCGATCCTGGGCGACGACATCTACGTGCTGAACTCGCGGCTCGATACGCTGTTCGATCCCGCCGCCGACAAGGTCGGCGACTACCTGCTTCAGAAGTTCTGATAGCGCGACATGCGGTGGCCGGAACGGTTGCGTGGCGTCCGGCCACTACTCTTCGTGACTGCTGCGAGCGCTTTGCATCACCAGCTTGCGCAGCCACATGTGCGCAGGGTCACTGCGCATCCTCGGGTGCCAGAACAGGTTCATGGCGAACGGCGAAAGTATCAGGGGCGCCTCGAACAGATCAAGGACCTGAGCGAAGCGTCTCAGGAAACGCCGGGGCAGGGTGCAGATCAGATCGCTGGTCGCCAGGACGAGGGGGGCCAGGGCATAGCTCTGGATGGAGACCGTCACGTTGCGCTCGCGGCCAATCTCCGCAAGCGCGTCGTCGATCATCCCTGCAAAATGCCCGCCGCTCGTCGAAATGAGCAGATGGTCGAGGGCACAGAACTCGTCCAAGGTAATTGGTCCCTTGCCCCGTGGATGGCCGTGCCGCTGGGCGGTGACGAATTCCTCTTCGAACAGTTTTTGCCCGATCAGACCACCAGAGCCGTCTTCCGCGGCCCCGATGAAGAGATCGACGTCGCCCTGCTCCCGGTGCTCGACGATCCTGGGCTTGTTGGGCACTGTAAAAGCGACCTTTGCGTTGGGAGCTTGGGATTTGAACCGCGGAATGAGGTCCGGAGCCAGGATCGCCGCCGGATTGTCCGTTGCGGCAATGCGATAGACACGTTTGCTTGTCGCAGGGTCGAACAGATGGGCGGTATTCACAAAATCGCTCAACCGCTCGAGCAGGCGCGTGAGTTCGGCCTCAAGCGCCAGAGCGTGAGGCGTGGGGGTCATCCCCCGTCCGGACGCCGCCGTGGTGAAGAGTGGATCGTTCAGCAACTGGCGCAACCGCGTCAGACGGGCCGACAAGGCAGATTGGGTGATGTTCAATCTCGACGCGGCATGGGTGACGTTCTGGTGCTTCAACAGGGCGTCGAGTGTCAGCAGCAAGCCAATGTCGAAATCCGATAGTCGTTGAGTCAACGGGGCCTCGCAACGGTAGGCGACATTCGATCGATAGCGATCTCTAGCATGGCTCCCCAGTTTGACGAGCATGCGGTTGAGTCAATCTTGCGATGGCTTCTGGCTTGGTCGTGTCATTAGCTGTCTCCAACATCTGCGGCGTTGTTCTTCTGAGGTTGTGCTACATTAATCCGCGCATTTCAGCCGTAGACATTGCGTTCCACTGAACTGTCCCGAATGGCCGGGGTCGAACCCGTTACAGACCTGCGCATGTTCGACGCCGCACCCTCGTCGCTCATATCTTCTCGATTGCCCTTAGATGGTATCTGCCAACGCTGGGCACGCTACGGGCAATGTGCTATGGTTCGCACGTGTCGGAGGCAGCATGACTGAGTTAATGCTGATGGGGACGATTGGCGGGCTCCTTGGTAGCGCATTGGCGCTGATTGGTGTTCGGCAGGTAAGGATATTGGACTGCGTCGTCGCGTTCGGCTTGTTGCTTCTGGGGCTGGCTTGGTTTGTAGGCTAGTGAGCATGCGGCCCTGAGCGCGTTGAATCTCCAGCCGTTTTCGCGCGAGGCGTTCCTCCGCCTTACCCCCTCCGCGATCTATGAGGAACTCTCTAATGTCTGGCGGGCTGTACTTGCTCCTGATCAGGCCGCCTGGAGAATTCGCGCCGGTATTGCGCCGGCGATGTCCTGAGCCGTGCGGCGAAATGCTGGCGCAGCGAGGTGGCGCTGCCGAAGCCGGCTTCGAACGCTACCATGTCCATCGACTTTTCCGTTGCCTCCAGCAGCCGCTGCGCCAATTCGATCCGCTGGCCGGTCAGCCATTCGCCGAAACTGGTGCCGATCGATTTTTGAAAGCGTCGGGTGAAGGTTCGCCGGGTCAGGCCGGCGGCCTCGGCGACGCTGTCGAGGCTATGCGTCTCGCCGAGCGCCGCGCGAACCGCGTCGAGGGCCTGGGCGAAACGGTCGGCGTCCGCGCTCCTCGCCACCGGATGCTCGATGAATTGCGCCTGCCCGCCCTGCCGGTGTGGGGAAAGCACGATCTGGCGGGCGAGCCGCAGTGCCGCCTCCGCCCCATAACGGGCGCGCACGATGTGGAGACAGCAGTCGAGGCCGGCGGCGACGCCGGCCGAGGTCACGACATCGCCATTGTCGACATAGAGCACCGTGGCATCGACGGCGATGTCTGGGTGGAGTGTTTGCAACCGTTCGGAATAGGCCCAGTGCGTCGCGGCACGGCGGCCTGACAGCAGCCCGGCCGCGGCAATGGCGAAGGTTCCGAGGCACAGACCGACGATCAACGCGCCGCGTTGGTGTGCCCGGCGCAGCGCCTCCATCAGCAGCGGCGACGCCGGTTCGCCGAGATGATGCCAGCTTGGGATGATGACGATGTCGGCGCCGTCGAGCCCTTCGAGCCCATGCGGGGCGGTAACGGTCAAGCCGGCCTCGGTGTGGATCGGGCCGGCTTTGGCCGCGCAGATGCGGAAGTCGAAGCGCGGCAGGCCAAGCGCCGTCCTGTCCTCGCCGAACACAAGGCACGGCACGGAAAGATGGAACGGGCTGATGCCGTCGAAGGCGAGGACGGCAACGATCGGGTCGGTCATGGGTGCCTCCAGCGAGTGAGCGCGAATTGTCCCAATTCTTTCGAACGATGTCAATCGGGCCACTTTCAGCGACCTGGCAGCCCGCCTATCTTCGGCCCATCGCATTCAAGCCGGAAAGGAAAACACCATGTCTGACCCAGCCAACACCACGCCACGCCGGGCGCTGATCGTCGTCGATGTCCAGAACGATTATGACGGCGGCAATCTCGCCATCCAGCATCCGCCGTTCCGCGACAGCGTCGTCAATGTGGCACGGGCGATGGATGCGGCGACTGCTGCCGGCACCAAGGTGGTGGTCGTCAAGCAGATGGCGCCGCAGACATCGCCGATCTTCGCCAAGGGCAGCCATGGCGGCGAACTACATCCCGAGATCGCCAGGCGTGAGCGCGACCATTATGTCGAAAAGAACCTGCCCTCCGCCTTCACCGGCACCGATCTGGAGGACTGGCTGCGCGCCAATGCCATCGATACGATCACGGTGGTCGGCTACATGACGCACAATTGCGACCTGTCGACCATCATCCACGCCGTGCATATGGGCTTTGCCGTCGAGTTCCTGTCGGATGCCACCGGCTCGGTGCCTTACGCCAATAGCGCCGGCTATGCTTCGGCCGAAGAGATCCACCGCGTGGTCACGATCATCCTGCAGTCGCGCTTCGCCACCGTGCTCAAGACCGCCGAATGGGTCGAGTGCCTGAAGACCGGAGCGCTGCCGGAACGCGATACCATCTTCGGCTCCAACCAGCGGGCGCTGTCGCGCAGCGCCGCATAAGCATCAGCGAAAAATGCAAAGGGCGCCGCATCGCTGCGGCGCCCTTTTTATTGTCGAGACTTAAGGTCTCAGAACAGGCCTTCGATCTGGCCCATTTCGTTGAGGAAGATCTTCTCCGAGGACGGCGCCTTGGGCAGGCCGGGCATGGTCATGACCTCGCCACAGATGATGACGACGAAACCGGCACCCGCCGAAAGCCTGACCTCGCGCACCGGCACGGTGTGACCGGTCGGCGCGCCGCGCAGGTTCGGGTCGGTCGAGAACGAGTACTGCGTCTTGGCCATGCATACCGGCAGGTGACCATAGCCGGCCTGCTCCCAGGCGTGCAGCTGGTCGCGCACCGACTTGTCGGCAATCGCCTCCGAGCCGCGATAGATGCGCTGGACGATGGTATTGATCTTCTCGAACAGCGGCATGGCATCGGGATAGAGCGGCGCGAACTGCGAAGCGCCGGATTCGGCCAGCGCCACCACCTTGTTGGCGAGGTCTTCGATGCCGGCCGAGCCATGGGCCCAGTGCTTGCACAGGATAGCTTCCTCACCCATCGAAGCGACATAGTCCTTCATCGCCTGGATCTCGGCGTCGGTGTCGGAATAGAAGTGATTGATGGCGACCACCGCCGGCACGCCGAACTGCCTGATGTTTTCGATGTGGCGGCCAAGGTTGGCGCAGCCCTTCTTCACCGCTTCGACATTTTCCTTGCCGAGGTCTTCCTTCTTGACGCCGCCATTCATCTTCATGGCGCGCACGGTGGCGACGATGACGGCGGCTGCCGGCTTCAGGCCCGCCTTGCGGCACTTGATGTCGAAGAATTTTTCAGCACCGAGATCGGCGCCGAAGCCGGCTTCGGTGACGACGTAATCGGCGAGTTTCAGCGCCGTCGTTGTGGCGACGACCGAGTTGCAGCCATGCGCGATGTTGGCGAACGGGCCGCCATGCACGAAGGCCGGGTTGTTCTCCAACGTCTGCACCAGGTTCGGCTGCATGGCGTCCTTCAGCAGAACGGCCATGGCGCCGTCGGCCTTGAGGTCTCGGGCATAGACCGCCGACTTGTCGCGGCGATAGGCGACGATGATGTCGCCGAGGCGCTTTTCCAGGTCCTTCAGATCGGTCGACAGGCAAAGGATCGCCATGACTTCCGAGGCGACGGTGATGTCGAAGCCGCCCTCGCGCGGAAAACCGTTGGCGACGCCGCCGAGCGAACAGATGATCTCGCGCAGCGCACGGTCGTTCATGTCCATGACGCGGCGCCAGACGACGCGGCGGGTGTCGATGCCGAGCTCATTGCCCCAGTAGATGTGGTTGTCGATCAGCGCCGAAAGCAAATTGTGCGCCGTGGTGATGGCGTGGAAGTCGCCGGTGAAGTGGAGGTTCATGTCCTCCATCGGCACGACCTGCGCATAGCCGCCGCCGGCGGCACCGCCCTTGACGCCGAAATTCGGGCCGAGCGAGGCCTCGCGGATGCAGACGATGGCCTTCTTGCCGATGCGGTTCAGGCCGTCGCCGAGGCCGACCGTGGTCGTGGTCTTGCCTTCGCCGGCTGGCGTCGGGTTGATGGCGGTGACGAGGATCAGCTTGCCGTCCTTGTTGCCCTTCACCGACTTGATGAACTCGGCGGAGATCTTCGCCTTGTCATGGCCATAGGGCAGCAGATGTTCGGTCGGGATGCCGATCTTCTGGCCGATCTCCTGGATCTGCTTTTTCCTGGCGCCGCGCGCGATCTCGATGTCGGACTTCACTTCGGCCATGACGGCTTTCCTCTGGATTGGACGATGGAGGGGACGGGTTTGATGTCACTCGCAAGCAGGTTGCAACCGGGCGCGGGCATGTTCTAACCCTGTCGCTGCCGCGGCGTCAACTTGCATGCAACTATGTTTCCTCTAGAGAAAATTCCTCTGCGGACGGGCCGACCTGCCATCGGTTCTTCGTGGCTCCGTTGCCGCGCCGTATAGAAGCCAGAGGACGCGTTGCTCCGCCGTCTCAAAACAGCCGCACAATGCACGGAATGCGACAGAGGCAACGGCGCAAATTCGCCATCGCGTGGTGCGTGGTGGAACAGCGTTACTGGGTTAGAACGTTGCTGATTTCGACCATGTTGGAGCGCACCCTGAGCACGTAGAAGCCCATCGTCGTCAGATGCGTCGGCAAGATCCAGCCGTCCTCGCGGCCATTGGCGATGATGAAGGGCTGGATGCGCAGCGCCGAGACGAACTGTGCATCCATGGTATCCCACAGATTCTGCAGATGCTTTTCCTTGATCACGTCCTCGAAATCGGCCTGCGCGCCCTTCATCAATCCGTAATAGCCATAAAGCTGGCCATAGGCGAACCAGAAGCGGTCGTCGGCGCGGGTGTCGAACCAGCCATTGTTATGGTTTTCAGCGCGTTCCTTGAGGATCGCCGAGGTCGAGCCGATGTCGGACGAGATACGATCGATATATTGTTTCAGATTGTCGGCGCGGGCGTCGAACGTCGCCTGGCAGGTGGCGAGGCGAGCATTGAAGGAACGCAGCATGCGCACGGCGTCGCGATAATAGCTAGGCGTCGGCGTCTTGGGGCCGAACGGGTTCAGGCCGAAATACCAGGTCTCCTCGTCGAACTGCAGATTGCCGCGGGCATTCTGCAGATCGCTGTCAATCTGCGAGGTGGTGCGCACGCGGCCGAGATTGTCGGCGAGTTCGGTTGCGGTGCGCCGCACCGCCTGGTTGATGCCGCGCTGGAACGAGGCCTTGTTGTCCATCCACGGCGTGTTGTCCCAGTCGATGCCGAACAGGCCGATCTTGTAAAGGATCATCGACGAGATCCAGGCATTCTGGTTGACGTTGAAGTCGGTCAGGTCGGCCGCCACCTGGGCGATGCCGGAGTTGCCGCAGGTCTTGGCTGTGTCGGTGCCGGAGCCCGCGGCGACCTGTTCGCCGGCGGAGACGTTACGCTTCTCGAAAGTGTATGTGTCAGGGTAGTTCGGGTTGAAATTGTTCCACCACTGGGTAGCGTAGAAGAAATTGGCGTAGAGGCCGATCAGCACCAGCAAAGCCAGGCCAAACGCGGCCTTGAGGATCCAGCCGCGCTGCGTGTACCAGCGCCCGGCCCACAGGAACGGCCACAGGATCACGCCGATCACAAGCCCGATGCCGCGGCCGATCCACTGGAAAATCCGGGTGAAGAAGTTCACGATCGGATCGAGCATGGCGATGTCATCCCCTCAAAGCATGATACCAAAAAGTTGCAGACTTTTCGGACAACATCATGCACCAAAACAATAAGTTAGAACGAAACTACGGTTCATTTCGTTCTAGTCAGTCAGGCCGTAGAGGCGTGTGCGAAACGCCACCTTGTCCTTCAAATATGTGGTTTTGAGAACGTCCACAACATGCGATCGCCAGGCGTCGCTGAAGCCGTCATAGTCGTTGTAGAAGCCCTGCTTGTTGAAGATGTAACGCGAGACGAAGTCCGACGTCACGAAATCCGAGATCAGTCGGTTGGTCAGCCAGGCGTCGGGATGATCAGGCTTGGCGCGGATGACCAGAAAGCGCTGCTGCGGGAAGACATCCTCGATCTTGAGGTGGCCGAGCTGGGCGATCTCGCGCTTGGCGGCGTTGAGGAAGGGAAAGTTGCCGTCTTTGGCGATCAGGTCGGCATGGCTCTGGATCCAGGTCTGCAGCCAGACCTTGTCGACATCGGTCAGGTTGCGGTCGGGCTCGGCGTCGCGGATCAGCGCGCGCACCACCATCTCGGCGCGGTGCTCGAGATAGCCCGAGGCCTCGACCCAGGAGGCGCGGGGCAACTCGATGCGGCCGGTGGTAGCGAGGAACTTGAACACCTTGTCGGCGTCGCTGATCGAGATATAGCTGACCTGCCACGGCCGCGAGCGCCGGAAGCCGGGTGCGGCCGGATCGCTGATCACGGTCGTCATATCGGGGTCCACGAACACATAGAGGCCGCCGAAATGGCTGGTCCAGTAGGCGTTGTGGCGGAAGATCACCTGATCGGGCACCAGCGCGTTCTCGCGGATATCGCCGCAGATCTTGGCCAGTTCCACCATGCGGGTCAGCATGGCGTTGTCGCGCCAGGCGTCGGGCTCCTGCTTCAGCCGGTCAACGAGCTTGCCGAGTTCGGCGGCCTTGCCCAGCACATCCTCGGCCGACAGCACCTTGAACTCGACCTGGTTGATCGACAGCAGGTCCTCGATATCGTTGACCTTGGGAACGGAATCCTCGATCTCGCCGTAGATCACGTCCTTGATGGTCAGCGCATCGATGGCGCGCTGGTTCTTCGACATGAACTCGAACATCAGCTGCGACGTGTTGGAGAAGGCGGTGTGCACCACCGGCAGGTCGATCTGCGACGGCGTCAGGATGATGAAACGGCGGTTGACCTCGTTGGGATCGAGATAGTCGTAGTCGTCGCATTCCTCGGCCACTTCGGGCGAGAAGCCGGTGCGGTCGATCTGGAAACTTTTTAGCTTGGTCGGCTTCAACCCGAAGGCGGCGAGCGCCTTGTTGTAGCGCTGGATGAGGTGCGGCTCGTCGACCATCAGCAGCCGGCCGTAAATCAGCTCATTGTCGCGCAGCAGATCGGGTTTCTTGGTCATCTTCTTCCCTTCTCCCCGTTTACGGGGAGAAGGTGCCCGAAGGGCGGATGAGGGGCGGCGCAAACGCTCATCATCTTTCCTCTTGCGTGGCTGACGGCAGAAATTTCGCGTCGATACCGATCATTTTTTCATCCAACCGACCGTCCAGGACTGCAACAATCGTCTCCAGCACGCTCCTGCGGTCCGTGAGGACATCAGCGTGCCAGACCCTCAACACCGACCAGCCGTTCCCGTTCATGGTTTCGTCCCTGTATCGATCATGAGATCGATTTGCGTGCTGGCTTCCATCGACTTCCACAACCAGATTGGCCTCTCGGCAGGCGAAATCGGCGAAGTAGGGGCCGATCGGCAGTTGGCGAATAAATTTGTGGCCATTCAATCGTCGCCCACGCAGTTCGTGCCACAGCCATTCCTCGGCATCATTCTCGACTTTTCGCAGCTGACGGGCTCTCGCTACCTTTGGCTCATTACTGCCTCGCATAGCGCTGCCCCTCATCCGCCCTTCGGGCACCTTCTCCCCGTGAACGGGGAGAAGGAAGAGGTGCCAAGCTCACGCATTCCACATCCCCTTCTTCTTCATCTCCTCCATCTCGCGTGCTGCCCGTTCGCGAAGGCGCGCGTCGCGCAGCAGTTTTTCCACGGCGGAGTCGTCGGACTTGTCGGAGTAGCGGAACTCGGAGTCGGCGTAGCGGTTGATCTCCTGCATGACCATGTCCATCGAGAACGGCCCGCGCAGTTCCTCGATCATCGCTTTCTTCTCGTCATAGCCCTTGTGCATGAAGACTTCCGGCTTCTCGAACCAGTCGTCGGGAAGCTCGATGTCCATGGCGCGCATCTTGATGGCGTCGGTGACGTTCTTGATGGCGCGACCGGTGAAGCGCGGCTCGGCATCCTTGATCAGGTGCAGATAGGTGCCGATGTCGGCCATCGATTTCGGCGCGCCGTTCTCTTTCATGTAGCGCTCATAGACCTTCATCAGGCCGTCTTCCCTTGGTTTCTCGTGCTCCTCATAGGCCTCGGTCACGGCGCGCTGGATCTCCTGCGCGGCGTAGAGATCGTGGTCGCCGAGCGGGATCTTGTGGTTCTTGCCGGCAAGCAGCACGAAGATGTCGATGTAGTCATCGCGGCTCTGCGGCCCGTCGACCAGCCAGCGGGCGCCGGCGCGCTGGCGCAGCGCATCGTCGACATTTTCGGGGTAGTTGGAAAACATGCCGAACGAGCAGTTGCCGCGCACCACGGTGGCGGCACCGGCGAAGGCGTCCATCAACACGCCGGTGATCTCCTGCTGGCCGGCCGAGGCGCGGTCGTCGGAGCGGCGCGCCGCCACCTGGTCGATGTCGTCGATGGTGCCGAAGCCGATGACGCGCGGGTTCAAGACATTGTTGATGAACTGGCGGCAGTTCTGGCCCGACTTGCCCTGGTAGGACGAGATCTGGTCGACGCCGAAATTCTCATAGGCGAAGGGATAGCCGGCGACCTGGCAATAGCCGTTGACGAGGCCGGCGATCATCTGGATCAGCGTCGTCTTGCCGGTGCCGGGCGCGCCGTCGCCGATGAAGGTGAACAGGAAGCCGCCGAGTTCGACGAACGGGTTCATCTCGCGCTCGAAATCATAGGCCATCAGCATCTTGGCGAGCTTGACCGACTGGTATTTGGCGATGTGGTTGCCGACGACCTCTTCCGGCTTCTTGAAGGTCATCACCAGCGGCTTGGAGCGCTTGCCCGGCGCGACGTCGAAGCCGTCGAGGGTGAAATCGTCCACATCGATGCGGATATGGGCGTTCTCGAACGGGCCGATGCCGTCGAAGCGGCCCTTGCGCGCCAGAAGCCCGTCGATGGCGGCGCGGGCAAAGGCACGCGCCCTGGTCATCAAATCGGCGTCGTCGGACGAGCCTGAGATCGCCTTGTCGAGACCGGCAAGGATCGACTTCACCGCATCCTGCGGCGTGTCGAACAGGAAGTCCGGCTCGGGGATATCGTTGGGCGCCTCGCCGTCGCTGTCGATCAGCTGGAACAGATAGGAGGCGAGGCTGAAGGCCGAAATGTAAGCCGAGGCCGACAGAAGCTTCTTGAAGGTGGACGCTTCGTCGCCTTCGAGCGGGGCGCGGGTGTTCTTGGCCTGCAGGCTTTCGAGGTCCGAGCCTTCGGCGAAAACGTCAGATATTGCGAGCGCGATCGCAGTGCCTCGCCGGGCGCGAAACAGAAGCGTGTGCTGCGGGATGGTCAGCAACTGGTCATCGGGATGGACGGCGCCGACGGTCTTGGCCAGCTCGACCTCGCGCGTGCGGCGCACCGAACCGACCGAAACGGTCGAGACGAAGCGGCGGTTGGTGCCGGCAAGTGCCGTGCCGGACTCGCGTGACGGATCCTCCAGCACGACGATGCGGGTGATGAAGCTCTGCGCGGTGGCGCGGTGCTTCTCGATCGCAGCTTCCGGTATGGTGGTCAGGCCGGTATCCATGAAGAGTGCTCCGTGGTGTGACGGTCAGACGTCTGAGATCACCTGTCCATTGGACAGGATGTGAACCTTGTAGCCGGCAAAAATCTTCTGCGCCTCGCCGACGGCGTAGAGTGCCTGGTAGGCTTCGTGCGGGATCAGCGCATGGTTCTCGTAGCTCGACACGCCCTGGCGCGCGGCTTCCAGATCGTCGGTGTTGATGAAGAATTCCTGCGTCGTCTTCTCGCTCGAAAACAGGCCTTTGCGACCGGGTTTCTCGGCCTTGGAATAGACTTCCTGGATGGTCCAGGTCAGCAGCCAGGCATTCTCGGGCTTGCGCACCTTGGCCAGCACTTCGGTTACCGTCGAATTGTTGTCGGTAATGCCGGCCGAATAGAACGGTCCGAGCACGACGCGGCGTAGCTGCTTGGGGTGCAGCGGCTCGAAATCCTTATCGAGATTGACCGCGATGGTCGCCGGCGACAGCGTATAGGCGGAATTCTTCTCGGTGAAATCGTCGAAACGGTGGGCAAGCTCGGGATTGAGCAGGCCGTCGACCGGCAGGGGAATGTCGACCATCTCGTTCAGCTTGCCGTTTCTGTCGACAAGCTGGCGGATCATCGCGTCGGAAGAATCCTCCACCGTCACCATGTAGACCAGAGGCAGGTTGGCGCTGCCGTCGAACGTCGCCCAATGGACGAGGTAATAGGGCCGCCCCGTCTTCGGATTGACCGAGACCTTGGCCGTCTGCGCCAGGGTGAACGGGCCGAACGTGTTTTCGCTTTTCACGTCCTCGAGATAGAGCCGCTCGGCCATCGACTTCTGCAGCGCCTGAGGGAATTCCTTGTGGCGCAGGATGAAGTCGGCCATCTCCTCGCGCAATTCGCCGGCCAGCGGAATGTTGGCAAGCCGCGCGTCCGCCTGGCGGCGGTCATTTTCCAGTTCGAGCAGGTTCTGGAACACCGGAAATCCGCTCTCGGCGCGCGAAATGCGGAACGTGTCCATGAAGCCCAGCCGGTTGCGCCAGCAGGAGAAAGACTTGTCGAGCCGGGCGATGTATTCGGCGACGATCTTGGCGACGATGCCATGCCGGTAGAGCGGCGAGCGATCGTCGCGCATGAACACTTCAAGGCCGCTGAGCGCGGCCATGATGGCGGAGAAATACCGTGCAGCCGCTTCGTTTTCGGGGGTCATGCCTGTGCGCTCGCGGGCAGTCCTGTCACTCCTAAGACTGCACGTAGTTTGCCGAATTGTGCTTCTTCAACACCTCGTCGAAGCGGCGGGCAAAGGCATCGTCGGCCAGCTTCTTGCGGCGCTGGATGTCGGCAGTGGCGACCATGTTCTTCTCGTGCATCTCAAGCAGGTCGCCGATGTGCTTTTGCGAAGCAGCACCGATGCCGGCCATGGTTTCCTCGGCGGTGTTGTCGACCTGGCTGCCCAGCGTGTTGATCTTGTGGGCGACGTCCTGCTGGGCGGCGGTCTTCAGAGAATCTTCCAGCGCCTTGTAGAGCACGATGCGCTGCTCGGTATCGATGGTCAGCTTGTTGATCAGCGTCGACTGCGCGGCGATCTGGTTGTTGAGCGAATCGACGAAGGTCTGGAACATCGAGGTGTAGCGCTCGAGCGTCTGGCTTTCGGCCAACAGCTCCTGCTCCTTGGCCTGCTTCTCGTTGTATTCCGTGGCCAGCTTGGAGCGCTCGCCTTCGAGCTGCGTGCGCTCCTTCTGGCTGGTCGAGGCGGCGATCTTGTTTTCGATGTCGAGCAGCATCGGGTTGAGTTCCTCGATGCGCTTCTGCACGGCTTCGAGGTTGGACATGGTGGTCTTTCGGCGCTCGATTACCTGCGACAGGCTGGTCTCGGAGGTCTTGTAGCGCTGGTCGAGGACCTCTTTCTGCGCCTTCAGGATGCCGACGATGGTGTCGGATTTGACCAGCAGTTCCTGCAGATTGCCGGCCAGCGACATGTTGCGGACGCGGTCGGTGCGCATGCGCTGCTTGCTCTGGCTGGAAAAGACGCCGATGAATTTTTCCCAGCCGGTGTAGTTCTTCATGCTCTCGAACTCGGCGCCGAAGACGTTGGTGGCATCCTCCAGCCCGATGATCAGGTCGGCGATGTTGCCTTCCATCACCTTCTGCTGCTTCAGCACGTCCTCGATGCGGGCGTTCTCGATGTCGAAATTGGCGTCGCCGATCTTCTTGTCGGCGGTGGCGAGCGTATCAAGCACGGTGCCGGACTGGTCGATCTTGGTGCGCATGTCCTGTACGACCTGCTTGGTCTTGGCAATTTCGGCGTCGAAATTCTGCAATGTCGCCATTGGGGCCTCCCGCTTCGGCATGACGTCGCTGGTCGCGAACAGCGGCGAATATATGTGGGGCATCCGGGGATTGAAAGACGCAAGACAAGACCCGCCCCGAAAACAAAATAGTCGGTCACGGTCTTGAAAGGCAATGGAGGTGGGGTCATGGCGTGATTAGCCTGCCGGCCAGGCTTAGTTCAGCTGTCATTGAACTTTCATGCCGCAAAGCGACCGCGCGGATGCCTCAGTATTCGGCAAACCACTGAAGCATCGCGGGCGCGATATGCGAAGCCAAAGCCGGCTTTGCAGAGGCGGACGGATAGCGGATCAGGGCTTGGGATCGGCCTTCAGATAGGCGATGACATTGGCGATGTCGTCGTCCTTGGTCAGGCCGGCAAACGCCATCTTGTTGCCGGGCACTTTCAACTTGGGGGCCTTGAGGTACTCGGCGAGATTGGCTTCATTCCAGACCAGGCCGGCGGCGCCTGAACCCTTCATCGCCTCGGAGTAGTGACCAAGAAAACTCGCGGCGCTACCGGCGGTGCGGCCAACGACGCCCAACAGATGCGGGCCGACCTTGTCGCGGTCGGTGGCAGCTTCATGGCAGGCGATGCACCGGTTGAAGACCTTCTTGCCCAGGGCCGGGTCACCGCCGGCATGGGCGGCAAGCGCGGTGGCAAGGAGAAGAATGCTGGCGGACGAAGCGGCTCGAAACATGGCTGACCCCGAAGAGCTCTGGCTGGCGGCCTTATAAGGCCGAGGCCTTAACAAACGCTGCATCGTGGCGGCATTGCGGAAACATGCGCGATCCCGCTGCACCGGCCGGGGCCAAGGCTGCCCATCCGTCAGCCCTTGATAAAGCCGATGAAATCGTCGGGCGCGGCGCGGCCCATCTCTTCTTCCCAGTGGCGGCGGCAGAGCGAGACATAGACGTCCTTGCCGATCGCCACCTGCTCGCCCTGGCGCGCCACCTTGCCGTCAGGGCCGAGGCGCACCACCATCGTCGCCTTGCGGCCGCAGCGGCAGATGGTGCGCACTTCGCGCAGATCGTCGGCGATGGCCAGCAGCGCGCGCGAGCCGGAAAACAGATTGCCCTGGAAATCCGTGCGCAGGCCGTAGCACATGACCGGAATATTCAGGCGATCGGCGATGCGGGCGAGCTGCCAGACCTGCTCTTCCTCGAGGAACTGCGCCTCGTCGACGAAGACGCAATGCACCGATGTGTGCGCGTGGTGATCGACGACGCGGGCGAATAGATCGTCGCCGTTACGGAACATCTCGGCTTCTGTCTCCAGGCCGATGCGCGACGAGATCAGGCCGGTGTCGCCCTTGCGGTAGTGGCCGGCGACGAACAGCATCGTGCCCATGCCGCGCTCGCGATAATTGTAAGAGGCCTGCAAGAGCATCGTCGTCTTGCCGGCGTTCATCGTCGCATAGTGGAAGTAAAGCTTGGCCATGCCGCTCTTTTAAGCCGACTTGGCCTGACACGGGGAGGGGTGGCCGCCCGCATTCCCCTGAAAAAGCCGGCCCGTCTTCGAAAAAACCGTCCGGCACTGCAAAAGCGTCAGCCGTGTCGCTCATTGGCCAGTCTGCGCCGTTGATCGTGATTGCCTTAGCGCTTGAAAACACACCAGAATGGTGTTTGGCTGACGAAACAAGGCGGGCAGAGAAACCGTAACTACGCCTCGCCAAAGAATCACAATGGGAGAATACCTATGTCGCGTATGAACTCTTTCGTCGCCGGCCTCGGCCTGGCGGCATTTTTGTCCACGAGCGCTGCCTTCGCCGGTGATCCGGCGAGCTGCAAGGTGGTGCGTCTTTCCGATGTCGGCTGGACCGACATCCAGGCGACGACCGGCATCGCTTCCGTTCTGCTGACCGCACTCGGCTACGAGCCGCAGACGATCCAGCTGTCGGTGCCGGTGACCATGGCGTCGCTGAAGAACAAGGACCTCGACGTGTTCCTCGGCAACTGGATGCCGTCGATGACCAACGACATCAAGGACTATACCGCCGACGGTTCGGTCGAGACGATCAGCACCAATCTGACCGGCGCCGGTTACGGCATCGTCGTGCCGACCTATGTCGCGGATGCCGGTGTCAAATCGCTGACCGATATCGGCAAGTTCAAGGACAAGTTCAACGGCAAGATCTATGGCATCGAGGCCGGCAATGACGGCAACCGCATCATCCTCGACATGATCAAGAACCCGAAGGACAATCTCGAAGGCTTCGAGCTGGTCGAATCCTCGGAAGCCGGCATGCTGACGCAGGCCGAGCAGTCGATGAAGAACAATGAGTGGATCGCCTTCCTCGGCTGGACGCCGCATCCGGTGATGGGCGCCATGAAGATCACCTACCTCGATGGCATGGGTGACAGCGGCTTCGGTGCCGCCACCGTCTATACCAATGTGCGCAAGGGCTACACCACCGAATGCCCGAACGCCGGCAAGTTGATCGCCAATCTGAAGTTCAATCTGGACATGGAAGGCCAGATGATGGACGCGATCCTCAAGGGCGGCGACGCCAACACGGTGGCGACCGACTGGCTGAAGAAAAATCCGGACGCGATCACTCCCTGGATCGCCGGCGTGACCACCTTCGACGGCGGCGACGCCGCGGCGGCCATCAAGACCGCGCTCGGAAGCTGAGCCGACTGAATTCGGCAAAGCCGAACCAGGAAGGGCAGCCATCTTAGAAAAGGCTGCCCTTTTTCATATCCTGTGACAAGATGACGACGGTAGAGGCCGAGGGTAGGGCGGTCTCGAGCATGAGAGGGGCGATATGGATCCGATTTCGAAATTCATGGTCGATCACAAGATTCCGATCGGCGCCTGGGGAAAGGCATTCTTCGGCTTCCTCACCGACAATTTCGACACTGTGTTCAGGGCCTTTTCGAATGGCCTCAATTTCCTGCTCGACGGGCTGGTCGGCATCCTGCTGATGGTGCCGCCGGTGCTGCTGGCGCTGATCATCGCGGCCATCGCCTGGCTGCTGCAGCGCTCGCGGCCGCTCGCCATCGCCGTCTTTCTCGGCCTGATCTTCATCATCAACCAGAACCTGTGGAAGCAGACGGTGCAGACGCTGGTACTGGTCGTCGCGGCCGCTGCGATGGCGATGGCCATCGGTGTGCCGCTCGGCATCTGGGCGGCGCACAAGCCGAAGGTCTATCGCATCATGCTGCCGGTGCTCGACCTGATGCAGACGCTGCCGACCTTCGTCTACCTGATTCCGGTGCTGACGCTGTTCGGCCTCGGCAACGCCCCCGGCCTCATCGTCACCATCATCTTCGTCATCCCGACCGCGGTCCGGCTCACCCATCTCGGCGTCGTCTCGGTGCCGAAGTCGATCGTCGAGGCCGGCGAGGCTTTCGGCGCCACCAAGAGCCAGCTGTTGTGGAAGGTGGAGCTGCCCTCGGCGCTGCCCACCATCATGGCCGGTCTGACGCAGTCGATCATGCTGTCTCTGTCGATGGTGGTGTTCGCGGCGCTGATCGGCGCCGGCGGCCTCGGCACCGAAATCAACCGGGCGCTCGGCTCGCGTCGCATCGACCTCGGGCTTGAGGCGGGCCTCGCCATCGTCGTGCTGGCCATCGTGCTCGACCGGATGACCCGCATCGCCGTTGGAGGCAAGAAATGACCGTCGCCGTCGATTTCAGGAACGTCGATATCGTCTTCGGCGCCGACCAGGCCGGATCGCTGAAAATGATCGACGCCGGCGCCAGCCGCGCCGATATCCTCGAAAAGACCGGCAATGTGCTGGGCTGCGCCGGCGCCAGCCTGACCGTCAACGAGGGCGAGATCTCCGTGCTGATGGGCCTCTCCGGCTCCGGCAAGTCGACATTGCTGCGGGCGGTCAACCGGCTCAACGTGGTGTCGCGCGGCCAGGTGCTGGTCAAGGATGGCGACAAGACCGTCGATGTCGTCACCTGCGATGAGGCGACCTTGCGGCGCCTGCGCCAGAAACAGGTGGCGATGGTGTTCCAGCAGTTCGGCCTGCTGCCTTGGCGCACGGTGGAGGAGAATGTCGGCCTCGGCCTCGAACTCGCCGGCGTGCCGGAAGCCGAGCGCAAGGAACGCGTGCAACGCCAGCTCAAGCTGGTCAATCTCGACCAGTGGTCGAAGAAATACGCCCATGAGCTTTCGGGCGGCATGCAGCAGCGCGTCGGCCTGGCCCGCGCCTTCGCCACCGAGGCGCCGATCCTTCTGATGGATGAGCCGTTCTCGGCACTCGACCCGCTGATCCGCACCAAGCTGCAGGACGAATTGCTGCAATTGCAGGCCGAGTTGAAGAAGACCATCATCTTCGTCAGCCACGACCTCGAGGAGGCGCTGAAGATCGGCAGCCACATCACCATCATGGAGGGTGGCCGCATCGTGCAAACCGGGGCACCGGAAGACATCGTGCTGCGGCCCGCCAACGACTATGTCCGCGACTTCATCGCCAATGTGAACCCGTTGTCGGTGTTGACCGCCTGGAACGTGATGCGCGACCGTCGCGATCTGGAGCACGGCAAGGACGGCTGGGTGTGGCTCGACCGCCGCAAGACGACGCGCTTCAAGATCGACGATCACGGGCTGGTGGCGGGGGCCGAACGCGACGGCAAGCCGGCAGTGTGGGTGTCCTGCGCCGACGTCGAGGCCCAGCCCGAGGAAGTAGCGCAGGTATTCTGGGCCAATCCCGGCACGTCGCTGAAAACCGTCATGCTGGCCATGCACCGTTCGCAGACCGCACCGGTGGCACTGTTCGACGACCAGTCCCGCTTCGTCGGCGCCATCGGCATCCGTGACGTGCTGAGCGCCGTACTGCGGCGGTAACGGTCCGTCTGCGCGAGGCTTCGAGGCGACCCTGCGTCAGGCCGCCAGCGGCAGGCGCAGTTGCGTCAGCAGGCCGCCGCCCGGGTTGTTGGACAGGCTGACCTCACCCCCGGCGGCGCGCGCGATGTTGCGGGCGATGGTCAGGCCGAGCCCGAGACCGCCGGTCTGGCGGTTGCGGGATTGTTCGAGGCGCACGAAGGAGCCGAACACGGCGTCGATCTGCGCCTGCGGTATGCCCGGTCCTTCATCGCGGATGGTGAGCAGGATCATGTTTTCCGACCGGCGCAGGCTGAGATGCGCCTTCTTGCCGTAAGTGACCGCGTTCTGCACCAGATTGGTGACGCAGCGCTTGAGCGCGACCGGGCGCGCCAGGCAGATGAGGCCGCGTGATCTTGTATCGTCGTCGAACGAGACGTCGTCATAGCTGTCGGCGATCGACTCCACGAGCGACCAGAAGTCGATGCGCTCGTTCTTCTCCTCCGTCACCTCGAAGGTGGCGAAGTCGATCACCGAGCTGGCAATGCTCTCGACATCGGCGAGATCGTGCGCCAGCGCCTCGCGGACTGCCGATTTGCGCAACAGCTCCAGGCGCAGGCGCATCCGGGTCATCGGCGTGCGCAGATCATGCGCAAGTGCCGCCGCCAGATGTTCGCGGTCCTCGACATATTCGCGCAGCCGGGCCTGCATGGCGTTGATCGCCTTGGCGGCGGCACGCACCTCGCGGCTGCCGCTCTCGGCGATCGGCGGGCTCTTCAGATCCTTGCCGATCCGGTTCACGGCGGTTTCCATCATCCGGTAGGGCGCCGTCAGCCGGCGCAGCGACCAGATCGACATGATCACCACCAGGCCTGCGATCAGCGAATAGAGCGGCAGGCTGTCGAAGCTCAGGATCGGGCCGACGGGCGTGATCGGCTCGGTGAAGTTCAGCCATTGACCGTCGGCGAAGCGCAGCGACGCCGTCAGCTTGTCGCTCTGGGCGAAGTTGGCGGCCAGCACCAGAAGGTCGCGTTCCACCTGGCCGATATCGGGCCCCGGCGCCGTGCCGTTGGCGTCGTCGGCCTCGCGCGTCGCCGGGTCGCGCCGCACGCGCGCATCGGTGATGCCGAACTTCGACAGCCGGCCGACAAGGATGTCTTCGAGTTCCGCCAGTTCGTCGTCGCTTGCGATCGACGAGGTGACCGCCGGCGTGTCCGAGATAGTGAGCGCGTAGGTGGAATTGAACAGGCCTGTCGCCGTCGCCTTGCGTTCCTCCGGCGTGGCGTCATGCATCAGCTGCACCAGCGAGAAGGCGCGGTCATTGAGGCGGTAGAGGTCGACGACGCCGTTGGCTACGGCGCGGTCGCGCGACACGATGTAGAGGGTCGCGACCTGGCTGATCAGCAGGCCGGCAATGACGATCAGCAGCACCCAGACAGGCAAGGTCTGCGGCAGGAAACGTCTCATTCGGAGGTCGTCTCGGGCAGGAACTGGTAGCCGCCGCTGCGCACGGTCAGGATCAGCTTGGGCGTCTTGGGGTCGTCTTCCATCTTGCGCCGCAGCCGGCTGACCAGAATGTCGATGCTGCGGTCGAAGGAGTAGTCGCTGTCGCCGCCGGACAGTTCGATGAGCTGGTCGCGGGTCAGCACGCGCCCCGCGCTCTTGGCGAACGTCTGCAGCAAGTTGAATTCGGCCATTGTCAGCTCGACCCTGACATCATCGGGCGCGGTCAGCCGGCGGCGCGAACAGTCCATCGTCCAGCCGGCGAAGCGGTAGATCTGTTTCGTGGTGGCGCGCTTGGGCTCGGCAGCTCCGTTGCGCCGCAGCACGGCGCGGATACGCGCCAAAAGCTCGCGCGGGTCGAACGGTTTTGGCACATAGTCGTCGGCGCCCATCTCCAGGCCGACGACGCGGTCGGTCGTCTCGGTGACGGCGGTCAGCATGATGATCGGCGTCGAATACTGGGCGCGCAGGTCGCGGCACAGCTCCAGCCCGCTCTTGCCGGGCAGCATCACGTCGAGGACGATGAGATCGACCTGCGCGCGGCGCAGGATGACCTCCATCTCGATGCCGTCGGCGGCAACCGAGGTGTGCAGGCCCCGCTTCTGGAAGAATTCCTGCAGCAGGTCGCGAATGCCCTTGTCGTCGTCGACGATCAGTATGTGTGCGTCGGATTTCACTTGAGCCCTGTCATTGTTGATTGCCAAGCCGTTCTGTCGCAACCCACACGATAGAATTCAGGCCATATGTTGGCCAGTGCCGATGATGGGTTCACACCGGCTCTCTCAGAAACAATCCAGAAACAAAATTCTACAGTTCAGAAAAACTCCTGAAAAATTTCAAAGGCATAACTAGTCTCGTGGCGGTCAGGTCATCGGCTGCGACGCTAGTCTCCGGGTTTACGGATAAACCGATGCCAAGGTTGTCGATCAGTTTGTTGGGTGCGTTGCTGGGCCTTGGCCTGGTCACTGCCGCTGTCGGACAATCGGACGCAAAGGCGACGCCCACCACCCGGAGCGAACGGTGCGCCAATCTCAGCCACCAATTCGATGAAGCCCTCGAAACCCATGCCGCGGCAACGCAGGTCACCGCGGCAAAGGCACTTCAGAGGAAGGGTAACCGGTACTGCGCCGCCAAGAAACAGGCACAGGGCATCCGGATGCTCGCCAATGCTTTGAAGCTGCTTGGAGTGACACCGAACGACCCGGTCCAGTGACACTCAAAAACTCGACCCGCATAAAAGGAAACGAAGCCATGAAAAAGTCCATCCTCTCCGCAACCGGTCTCGCCGTCGCTCTCGCCTTCGCGATGCCGGCTCTCGGCAACGCCGCTGCCACCACGACCGCTGCTCCGGCTGCTTCGACGACCACCGCTCCGGCTACTGCCGCTCCTGCCAAGGCTGCTCCGAAGAAGGTCGTGAAGAAGACCAAGAAGCACAAGAAGGCTGCGGAGAAGGCCGTCAAGAAGGATGCCCCGAAGACGTAATCAGGTCCGGCATAAAATGCCAGCCTGTTGACCAAGGCCGCTCCAGCTGGTTTCGGCTGGAGCGGCCTTCTCCCTGTCGGAACGCTGAAGGCCTGACGTTGGCGATGAAGCGGGTCGATGGGTTCAACTGATCTTTGGCGAAGTCTGGCACCGGCAGCTTCCGCCTCGACTGACACTTAACCCGTTTGCAACGCCGGCCGTGTAGGACAATCCGCATGAAGAAGCGGCTTTCGTCCATTGTGCGCTCGATGGTGATCGGCGGCCTGGTTGCCACCGGCATCGCCAGGGTGCTGATCCTGTTCACCGCCAGCCCGGTGCCCGATCCGGCCAGCGGACGCACCGAGGCTTCGTTGTTCGCGCCGGCGATTTCCACCAATTGGGACTACATCACGCCGGCACAGAACTGGCTGCTGATCGTGCTGACAGGGGCGACGCTGATCTGCGTCGCCGCGTGGCCGATCACGGCGTGGATGGAACGCCGGGCGGATGCCGGTGGGAACCGCTTTCGCCCCGATATGCCGTCCGCCACGACCGCGCGGCAGATTCCCAGCCGTCGGATGTTCGGCCGCCAGGACCGTTGAACGGCAAACGACACTTTCCCACATAGGTGTGAATGGCCGCGCCCGACTTGGGCGTTGATCAAATAGACGGCTGCTTTCGCTGGTGCCAGAATGGCGAAGGTCGCTTACGCAAATTGTCGGTTCCAATGCCTGAAATCACCACAAAACCGCGCGTACAGGTCAAGCCGCAGGTCGAACGGCCGAAGCTCTACAAGGTCATCCTCATCAATGACGATTTCACGCCGCGCGAATTCGTGGTGACGGTGCTGAAGGGGGAGTTCAAGCTCAGCGAAGATCAGGCGCACCGGGTGATGATCACCGCGCATCGGCGCGGTGTCTGCGTCGTCGCCGTTTTCACCAAGGATGTCGCCGAGACCAAGGCGACGCGGGCCACCGATGCCGGCAAGGCCAAGGGCTATCCGCTGATGTTCACGACCGAGCCTGAGGAGTAGTCCTACCGTCCCTCGCGGTACCACATCGAACCCATCGCCAGAAGCAACAGGCCGAGACCGAGGAAGCCGCCGAACAGCGGCACACGCGAGACGGCCTTGAGCACGCTGTCATCCGTGGTGCGCAGGCCGATCCAGTCGCTGCCGGAGGCGGCGCCGGACGAGCGCACCGGCACGATGGAGGGCAGCGTCACATCGCTGCCAAGGGCCGTGGATGATGCCAGCCGGCGCACGCTGCCGCCGGTGGCTTCCGCCGGCGCCTTCAGCCGGTTTTCGGTGGAGATGACGTCGGCGAACTCCGGTGCGTTGACCGGTCCGACATGGGCGAGCGCGGTCAGGTCGCCATTGGCGACCTGGTAGAGGCCGATCTCGCTGGTTTCGACGCTGCCGAGGAAGACGCCGGGTTCGGACTTCTCGAGCTTGACGGTCAAGGTCTTGCCGGACGGGGTGATGATCTGGGCGGGGCCGGGATCGTCGGCCATCGTCTGGCGACGGATTTCCAGCACCATGCCGCGACCGTCGGCGGTCAGGCGTTCTTCCTCAAGCTCGGGCTCCTTCATCAGCCAGTGCGCGATGCGCCGGTAGAGCTGGACATGCGGGCCGCCGCCTTCGAAGCCGCGCGCCCACAGCCAGCCCTGGTCGGACAGAAGCATGCCGACGCGGCCTTCGCCCTTGCGGTCGAGCAACAGCAGGGGCCGGTTGTCGGCGCCCTTCATCACCACTTCGCCTTCCGGATTCTGCACGCCGATGGTGCGGAACCAGCGGCTCCAGTGCGGCGGCTCGGTGGCCGAGCCATCCAGCCCACGCGTCACCGGGTGGCGCTGGCCAAGATCGGTGAGGCGTGGATAGAAGGCCTTGTCGACAACCTCGCCGGTCGGCATCGCCGGCAGGGCCGACATCAGCGGCGTGCGCGCGATCGAGCTTTCGCCGGCATATTCGGGGCCGGCCGCGATCAGCAGCGCGCCGCCCTTTTCGACATATTCGGAGATGTAGTCGTAATAGAGGATCGGCAGCACGTCGCGGTGCTGGTAGCGGTCGAAGATGATGAGGTCGAAATCCTTGATCTTCTCGACGAACAGCTCGCGGGTCGGGAAGGCGATCAGCGACAATTCATTGATCGGCGTGCCGTCCTGCTTCTCCGGCGGCCGCAGAATGGTGAAGTGGACGAGATCGACCGAGGCGTCGGATTTCAACAGATTGCGCCAGGTGCGTTCGCCGGCGTGCGGCTCACCGGAGACCAGCAGCACGCGCAGGTTCTCGCGGATGCCGTCGATGAGCGCGATGGCGCGGTTGTTGGTGTCGGTCAATTCGCCCGGCTCGCGGTCGATGGCGAGTTCGACGATGTTGCGGCCGGCAGCGGGAATGGTCACTTGCAGCGGCATCGCCTGGCCGACGGTGGCGTGCTCGACCGCGACCTGCTCGCCATTGACCGAGACGCGCACGTCGACCGGACCGGTCTCGTTTTCGGTCGAGATGACGCGGTAGGTCATGTCGAGCGGTTTGCCGACAAGGCCAAAGCGCGGCGCGTTCTCGAAGCGGATGCGACGATCCTTTTCGTGGTCGTTGCCGGTGATCAGCGCATGCAGCGGGGCGTTGAAATCGGGGGCGCCCGGGGGCGCATCATGCACCTCGCCATCGGTGATCATGATGGCGCCGCCGATGCGTGACGGCGGCACATCGCGGAAGGCGCCCTCGAGCGCACTGAACAGCCGCGTTTCGGTGCGCTCTTCGGCGGCCTCGGACTTGCCGGCCTCGACGACGCGCACGTCGAACTGCTTGAAGCGGCCAAGACGCTGCTGCAGCCCCGTCAGCGCCTCGTCGGTTTGTTTCGTGCGGTCGCCGATATCCTGGCTCTGGCTGCGATCGACAACGAGTGCGACAATGCTTTTCAGCGGCTCGCGCTCCTCGTTGAGGAACACCGGGTTGAACAGGGCGGCGGCGAGCGCCATCAAAGCGATGAAGCGGAAGACTGAGCCGCGCTGGCGAAACCACAGGCCGACCAGCGCCAGCAGCGCCAACGGCACCAGCGCCAAGGCCAGCAAGGGCCAGGAGATCAGCGGTTCGAAGGAGATCGACCAGTTCATTCCTTACCCTCCCATTTGGGAGGGTCGATCCGCGGAGGTGCAATAAAAGACATCATCTTACTGCCCCAGCCGTTCGAGCAATATCGGCACGTGTACCTGGTCGGATTTGTAGTTGCCGGTCAGCATGTACATCATGATGTTGACGCCGGCGCGCAGTGCGTAGATGCGCTGCATCGGGTCCGCCGGCACGGTCGGCAGCAGCGGATCGCCATTCTCGTCGACCGCCCAGGCGCCGGCGAAATCATTGGCGGTGATCATGATCGGCGAGACGCCGTCGCCGGTGCGCACCGGCCGGTTCTCGGCATTGCTGGCTTCGAGCGATGCCTCGACCCAGAGCGGGCTGCCAGCGAAGCGGCCGGGGAATTCGGGCAGGATGAAGAAGGATTTCGTCAGCACGTGGTCGGACGGCACCGGCTCCAGCGGCGGCACGTTGAGGCTGCCGAGGATGTCGCGCAGCCGCTCCGTCGCCGGGCTGGTCGAATCGGCGCCGATACCGTTGGCGAACTGGTCGCGGGTGTCGAACAGCACCGTGCCGCCCTGCTGCATATAGGCGTCGATGCGGGCGATCGCGGCCTGGCTCGGCATCGGTGCAGCCGGATCGATCGGCCAGTAGATCAAGGGATAGAACGACAATTCGTCCTTGGAGATGTCGACGCCGGCCGGTGCGCCCGGTTCCAGTGCCGTCTTTTCGACCAGGAAGCGGGTCAGGCCCTCGAGCCCGGCGCGGCTGATCGAATCGTCGCCCGGCACGCCGGTCAGCACATAGGCTATGCGGGTCTTCGAAATCGCCTCTATTGCGACCTCGTCGCCCGGCTTGGCGTCATCGGCGCGGGCGAGATCGGCATGGCCGAACAAGGCACCGAGCGCAATCAGGATCGCTGTGGTCGTGGCCATGGCAGCAGTACGGCGCGGCCGGCGGGTAAACAGGCCGCCTATCCAGAACACAGCCAGCGTGTCGAGCAGCATCAACACCAGGGCAGCCGCGACCAGCGCGCCCTTCAAATTGCGCGATTCGTCGAAGGCATACTGGATTGATGTGACCGGAACAGTGATCTGCGGGCGTGCCAGCGGTGTCAATGTGCTGTCGGCTTCAAGCAAATTGTGGGCAAACACACCCGTCTCGGAACCATAGAGGCCGGGCGGGTTCTCAAATGTTACCGGCAGGGCGCCGGCGCCCGGCACCAGGGGCCGTGCGTCCGGCGTTGGCGGCACCAGCGAGCCGTCGGCCGCAATCATGCGATAGGGCGCCAGCGAGGTGGCGGCAGCTTCGGCATTGGCGATAGCCGCGCCCTGGTTGCGCGACAGCTGCACGATGCGGCGCAGCATCTCGACGAAGCTGCCCGAGATCGGCAGGTTCGACCAGGTCGCCTCGGGCGTGACGTGGAACAGCACCAGCGTGCCCTTGCCTTTCTTCAGTCCGGTGACCAGCGGCGTGCCGTCGGCAAGGGCCGCCCAGGTGCGCTCGACGATGTCGGGCGTCGGCTCGGCAAGCACCTGCCTGCTGACGGTGACCTCGGTCGGTGGGGCGAGATCGGCGAACGGGCCGGCCTTGGGGAATTCGGTGACCGGCTGCGGCGACGTCCATGACAGCGCGCCGCCGAGCGAACGTTCGCCGGTGCGCAGGCGGACCGGCAGCAAATCATCGTCATTGCCGGCGGCGGCCAGCCGCGACCCGGCGAAACGCACCAGCGTGCCGCCGTTGTCGACCCAGTCGACCAGCCTTTGCCGGACCTGTGCGGGAATGGTGCCGATGTCGGCCATGATGATCATCGCCGGCTTCTGGTCGAGGATCTGCGGGATGGCGTCGGCGAGGTCGGCGCTGGAGGGTTCGACCAGATCGGCGAAGGGCTGCAGCGCGCGCCTGATGTAGTAGAGCGGCGACAAAAGCGGCTGCGCCTGGTCGGCCTCGGCCTGCGACAACAGCCCGACGCGGCGGCGCTTGGAGCTTTCATCGAGGACGCGCACCGCGCCGGCCTGGCGCTCGCCGTCGAGCGCGATCGAGGCGAAGTCGTTGCGCAGCTCGAACGGTACCGCCACGGTGCCGGTGGCTGTGGTTTCGCCCGGCGAAAAGGTCAGCGTCGCATCGGCGATGCGGCGGCCCTTGTCATCGAAGGCGCCGGCGGTGACCTGCGCCGGGGCAGGGTCGCCCGGGGCACGAATGGCGGTCAGGGCAAAGCCGTCGACCTGGTTGTCGGCGGCGGTCAGGCCGGTCAGCGACAGCCTGTCGGCGGTTGCCCAGACGACACGGGCGGCATTTTTCGACAAAAGCGTGTTGAAGGCGGCCTCGTCGCCCTTGGCCGCAAGGCCGTCGGCAAGCACGGCGACACTGGCGCCGGGCAAGGTCTCCAGCACACCGGCGACGCGGGCATAGACGGCGGGCCGGTCGGTCGGGATCGGCCGCGGCTTGGCGGCGCGCAGCCGGTCAAGGGCGGTGGCGGCATCGAAGGGGCCGACCTCCGCATTGGGTTTTTCGGCCGTGAAGGCGATGATAACAGGCACGCCGTTCGAGCCGGCATCGTTGATCAGCCGCTCGGCGGTGGCGACGCGCTTGCCCCAGTCGGCGGCACTGGCCCAGTCATTGTCGATGACGAGCGCGAGCGCCGCACCCTCGGCTGGCAGCTTTTCGCGGGGGTTGAAGACCGGGTCGGCCAATGCGGCGACGATGAGGGCCGCCATCAAGAGCCTGAGCAGCGTCAGCCACCACGGGCTCTGCTGCGGCGTCTCCTCGCGCTTCAACACCCGGGCCAGGATCTTCAGCGGCGGGAAGATCTCGGTCTGCGGCTTGGGCGGTGTCAGCCGCAAAAGCCACCAGATCACCGGCAGCGCCAACAGGCCCCACAGCACCATGGGGGCGCCAAAGGAGAGCGGCAGCCAGCTCATGCGCTGATCTTTCCGGCACGACCGCCTACGGTCGGCCTGGGCTGATCGCCACCGGCGATCATGCCGGCACGACCGCTAGCGGCCGGCCCGGACTGGGGGCCATCGGCGGTCATCGCCATGTGCAGGCGCACCAGCGCGTCGGACGCCAGCCGATCGGTGTGGTTGACGGTAAAGCTCCAGCCGAGGCGCTTGCACCAGGCGGCCAGTTCGTGGCGGCGGGCGGTATAGAGCAGGCGATACTCGTCACCCAGGATTTCGGCGCGGCCGGCGGTCAGCTTGTCGCCGGTCTCGGGATCGGTGAATTCGGTGCGGCCGGCATAGGGGAAGGTTTCCTCGGCCGGGTCGGCGACCTCGATCAGGTGGGCGCGCACGCCGTGGCGGGCGAGCACGTCGAGCCACGCCATCGTCTCCTCTACGGGATCGAGGAAATCACTGACGACAACGATGTCGCAGAAGCGGCGGATGTCGGACAAATCGGGTTTTGCCGGCAAGTCGCTGGCATGCATGAGCTGAGCGGCGATGCGCTCGGCGCCGTTGCGGGCGGTGAACGGATCGGTGAGACCGGGCCAGGCGATGCGCTCGCCGCTGCGCGACAACAATTCGGCCATGGCCAACGCCAGCACAAGAGCGCGCGATTGCTTGGAAACGCTGGCGCCGGTCGACTTGTAGAGCATCGACGGCGAGGGGTCGGCCCATAGCCAGACCGTATGGGCGGCTTCCCATTCGCGGTCGCGCACATAGGTGTGGTCGTCGCGCGCCGAGCGACGCCAATCGATGCGTGAGGAATCGCCTTCGACATAGGGCCGGAACTGCCAGAAATTCTCGCCGATGCCGCGCTTGCGGCGGCCGTGCCAGCCGGCGATCACGGTGTTGACGATGCGCCGCGCCTGGACCAGCAGGTCCGGAACCAGCGAAGCCCGCAACCGGCCACGGGCGAGCGCGTCGCGCGTCGCTGCCGGAGCCTGGACCTCGCCAATACGCGCCATCAGATACCTTTGGCCAGTTTCGCCACCACGTCGCGCACGCTGGTGCCTTCGGCTCGGGCGGCGAAGGTCAGCGCCATGCGGTGCTGCAGCACCGGCTCGGCCAGTGCGCGGACATCGTCGATCGAAGGCGCCAGCCGTCCATCGTAGAGCGCACGCGCCCTGGTGCACAGCATCAGCGCCTGGCTGGCGCGCGGGCCAGGACCCCAGGCGACATGCTTGTCGGTCTCGGCATTGCCCTGGCCGGGACGCGCGGAGCGCACCAATGTCAGGATCGCCTCGACGACACTTTCGGGCACCGGCATGCGGCGGATCAGCGTCTGGATCTCCTTCAGCCGCACCGGCTGCAGCACATTCTGGGCTTTCGCGTCCTCGATGCCGGTGGTTTCCAGAAGGATGCGGCGTTCCGCCTCGATTTCGGGATAGAGGATGTCGACCTGCATCAGGAAGCGGTCGAGCTGGGCTTCGGGCAGCGGATAGGTGCCTTCCTGCTCCAGCGGGTTCTGCGTCGCCAGCACGTGGAAGGGCGCTGGCAGGTCGTAGCGGGCGCCGGCAATGGTGACGTGATACTCCTGCATCGCCTGCAGCAGCGCCGACTGGGTGCGCGGCGAGGCGCGGTTGATCTCGTCGGCCATCAGAAGCTGGGCGAAGATCGGCCCGGCGATGAAGCGGAAGGAGCGCTTGCCGATCTCGTCCTGCTCCATCACCTCGGAGCCAAGGATATCGGACGGCATCAGGTCGGGGGTAAACTGGATGCGGCGCGAATCGAGGCCGAGCACGATGCCCAGCGTTTCGACCAGCTTGGTCTTGGCGAGGCCCGGCACGCCGACCAGCAGCGCGTGGCCGCCGGCCAAAAGCGCCACCAGCGTGCGCTCGACGACGCTCTCCTGGCCGAAGATGACCCGGCCGATCCCGTCGCGGATCCTGGAGATGTCGGCCAGCGCTTTCTCGGCCTCGGCGATCATGTCCGTTTCGCTGATCGGGCTTTCCTTGACCATTACGCTCATGCCGCATCGATCCTTGTGGTTGGAAATACCTGCCTGCAGCATACCATGACTGCCGCGATTCGGCCTCGCCTAGCGTCTGCATTAGAATTTAAATCACAGACTTAGGCTGACAAGCGGAACAACAGTGACTATTTCGTGACCATGACGGGACCCTTGGAACATCGTGAAGAAGGCCTGACGACCGCCACCGGGGCGCGGGGGCTCGAGGCGCTGATCTCGCGCGCGGCCCGCGCCGGCAAGGGCGCAGCACCCGTCGAGCGCTGGAATCCGGACTTCTGCGGCGATCTCGACATGGAAATCAAGGCCGACGGCACCTGGTTCTATCTGGGCACGCCGATCGGGCGCATGCCGCTGGTGCAGCTGTTCTCCTCGGTGCTGCGCAAGGATGCCGACGGCAGGACCTATCTGGTGACACCGGTGGAAAAGGTCGGCATCCGCGTCGCCGATGCGCCTTTCATCGCCGTCGAAATGGATGTTTCGGGCGACGGCGACGCGCAAATCATTACCTTCCGCACCAATGTCGGCGACGTCGTCGAGGCCGGGCCGGAGCGACCGTTGCGCTTCGTCGACGAGAGCGAGACCGGGGGCCTGAAACCCTATGTGCTGGTGCGCGGCCGGCTGGAGGCCTTGGTGGCGCGGCCGGTGATGTACGAGCTGGTCGGGCATGGCGAAGAGATCGAGATCGGCGGCAAGACCATGTTCGCGGTGCGCTCGAAGAATGCTGTGTTCCCGATCATGCCGGCGGACCAGTTGAAGCGGCTGAGTGCGTGATGGACCAAGTGTCGCCGGCGCCATTTTCATCCGCGGATTTTCGCGCGCGCTTTGCCGCGCAGCCCGATGCGCATGCCGGGGACGACTACGGCGATCATCGCTTCAACCCCGGTCACCCACGCCTCAACCAGGGCAAGGCGCTGCGCGATGCGGCGGTGCTGATCCCGGTGGTCGATCACGAAGGCGATGCGACGGTTCTTTTGACAAAACGAGCCGAAAAGCTGCGCAACCATTCGGGGCAGGTGGCCTTTCCCGGCGGCACCATCGATCCGACCGATGCGACCCCGGAGGCCGCGGCGCTGCGCGAGACCTTCGAGGAGATCGGCCTTGGCGGCGATGGCATCGAGATCATCGGCCGCATGCCCGACTATGTCGCCGGCAGCGGCTATCGCATCGCACCGGTGCTCGGCATCGTGCGCCCCGGTTTCCAGCTCACCTTGAATGCCGACGAGGTCGATGCCGCCTTCGAAGTGCCGCTGCGCTTCCTGATGGACCCGGCCAACCACAAGCGCGACAGCCGCATGTGGAACGATCTCGAATGGTTCTTCTACGACATGCCTTATGGCGACCGCCGCATCTGGGGCGTCACCGCCGGCATCATCCGCACGCTCTATGAAAGGCTCTATGCGTGAGTGTCTCGATCGCGGGCAGGGCCGACTGGCTCGGCGACAAGCATCTGCAGCGCCTGCTGGCCGCATTGGCCGAGGGCGGTGAAGAGGCGCGTGTCGCGGGCGGCGCCGTGCGCAACACGTTGATGGGCCAGCCCGTCGCCGACATTGACATCGCCACCACGTGTTTGCCTGGGGAAACCATCCGCCGCGCCGAGGCGGCAAGCTTCAAGGCGGTGCCAACCGGCATCGAGCATGGCACGATCACGGTGGTCGCCGGCGGCAAGCCCTATGAGGTCACCACGTTGCGCGCCGACATCGAGACCGACGGGCGGCGCGCCAAGGTGTCGTTCGGGCGCGACTGGAAGCTTGATGCCGAGCGGCGCGACTTCACCATCAACGCGCTCTATGCCGAGGCAGATGGCAGGGTTGTCGACCTAGTCGGCGGCGTCGCCGACATCGAGGCACGCCGGCTGCGCTTCATCGGCGATGCGGAAGCGCGCATCCGTGAGGATTATCTGCGCATCCTGCGTTTCTTCCGCTTCTTCGCCTGGTACGGCGATGGCCGGCCGGACGCCGAGGGACTGAAGGCCTGTGCCCGGCTGAAGGAAGGGCTGGCCCAGCTTTCGGCGGAGCGGATCTGGTCGGAACTGAAGAAGCTTCTGTCGGCACCTGATCCCTCGCGGGCGCTGCTGTGGATGCGGCAGGCCGGTGTGTTGACCGCCGCGCTGCCGGAAAGCGAGAAATGGGGCATCGATGCGATCCACGGGCTGACCAAGGCCGAGAAGGATCTGGGCTGGGCACCTGACCCGCTGCTGCGGCTGGAAGCGATCGTGCCGCCGGATGCCGCGCGCATGAAGACGCTCGCCGAGCGGCTCAAATTTTCGACTGCCCAAGCGGATCGCCTGCGCCACTGGGCGCTTGCCACCGGCGTCGAGCCGAAGACGACCGAGGGCGAGCTGGCGAAAAGGCTCTATCGCGGCGACCGGCAAGGGTTTGTCGACCGCTTACGCCTGTCGCTGGCTGCCGCCCGCGTGCGTGCTGTCGACGACAATGACGCGCTGCTTGAAGCCGGCGGCTTCTCGCGCCTGCTGGCCTTCGCGCTCAAATGGAAAAAACCGGTGTTCCCGCTGAAGGGCGCCGATCTGACGGCGCTCGGCGCAACGCCAGGACCGAAGCTGGGCGAAATCCTCAAGAACCTCGAGGCGGAATGGATCGAAACGGGATTTGCGCCTGATCGCGACGCACTGCTTGATCGCGCCGCGAAGGCACTGGAAACCTAGGCCTTGGCTCGAAGCCTGTGCTGCGTGGCGGTCAAATGCCGTCGAACGAGCGAAGCTACCTGATTGCCACGGGAGCCAGGGCGCGTGAAAGGCTCGCTTCGCCCTTGCCGTACATGGAAGCACTATAGTTGACCAGGGTGTCGGTACGAGCCGTATTGAGCAGATCGTTGGTGATCTGGGTCGGCGTGGCCTTGGTGAATTTGCTGCCTAGTATCGCCGCATATCCTGAAATGATCGGCGCGGCGAAGGAGGTGCCATATAGGCCTGTCTTGCTCCCATCGACGCCAACCACAAGAAAGTGGCTTTGCACGAGCGGGTTGGAGCCGGCATAGTTGGAGTACCACGCAAGCTGGGCCTTGTTGGTTGTTGTGCCGTTCGTCGACAGGGCGCCGACGAAGACCGCAGAGGCTTTGCCAACCAAGGCGATGTCGAGATAGTCCTGCTGACCGCTTGTGACACCGCCCACGGCAACCGAATCATTGCCCGCCGCCTTCGAAACAAAGGCCGACCCTTTGGTGGCATAGGAGATGATGGAGGCTTCCTCGGGGCTCCATCCGATCTGGTTCGAACTGTAACCGGCGTTGGCGTACATGCCATAGCTCAGATTGAGCACGTTCAGGCCAGGCGTCAGGCTGACGGCCGAGCTGGTTGAAAAGTCCTTCGACCTGATGGTCGCCAAGGGCGCGATCATGCCAGCTTCCTCGCGCGTCCATTCACCGTGGCGCTGGGTTTGAAGCCCGACACCGAAATTGCCCGAGAAGCGCGATGTACTGGAGAAGTCGTCGACAATGGTAATCGTGACGCCCTTGCCCTTGTACCCCGCGGCCCATGCCGCGCCGACGTCGGGGCTCATCCACCCCTGCACCGCTTGTGTGGTCGCAGCCGGTATTGTTGCACTCGCGCATGTGGATCGGCCGCCGCCGTGACACAGCGCGGCCATCTCGTCCGCATTGACCGCCTCCTGTGCCGAAGCCATCGGCGCCGACAGGGTGGTGAGAGCCGCAACGAAAACGAATTTCAAGCAACCACCGGACATGCTCTTACTCCGTTCAAACAGGAACCAGGACGGGCGAACGTGAATTTCGGGACGAGATGATTTTCTCATTTGCATCCTCCCCGGTGATTAGAAAGTAACACGGTAATTCAGCCAGAGGTGCTGGCTCTCCGGTTTAGCGTTAACCAGATATTTCAAGGTTTCCTCTGGCGCCATCTCGCTGGCCGCGAGCCGGCAATTGACGCTGTAAGTACCGAAATCGCCGTAGTTCGCTTCGCATGGCTTTTCGGTGAGCTTGCCGCCGAGGGTCGTGGTGAGCGACAAGGAAAGAGTGCTGTTCGGACCCGGATGCATCTGCGTGAGGAAACCCAGCTTTAGGCTGGGCTCGATGCGATATTTCTCACCTTCTTCTCCGGTGCCAAATCCCCAGAGGATGCCGGTGTCTTCCGTGATCTGGGTCAAAAGTTCGACATGCATGTCGACCCACTTTGCGCGGTACCATTGGTTGAACGATATCCGGCTTCCGTCCTGCAGTTCATAACCGCCGCCTCCAAGGCTGTGCGCGCGATCGCTGAGCGGCGAGCCTTGATGGAGGTCGACCAGCGAAGTGGTCACTTCCTGGGCTGTCGCCGGAGACGCTGAAAGGAGCCCGTACAGCAGGAGCGCCGTCGTGCGGAAACTCACTCGATTGCCGGACTTTTCGCGCATGCGCGAAACACCTCGCCCCACCGATCCCGGACCAGTGCCTGGTGGCGACGGGCTTCTCTTGCAGCCCCACTGTAGCCGGATTATTTGCCCGACAGTTGCACGGGGTCGGTTACCGCAGGGTTTATTTTAGCTGAGGAAAATATAATTCTTTGACCTGCGGGCGGCAGGACGTCCGCGATGGCGCTTCTCAACCAATCTTGAAGCGCCAACGCGGCTTGTTGGTGTTGCGGATGAATCCGAGCGGCAAAGACTAGGCCGCGTCGCGGGTCTTTTCGATGCGCGAGCGGATCGCCTCGATCATCGTCTCACGGATGACCGTCTCGCCATGGGTCTCGCGCATGTGCTCGACGACACGGCGCATGACCTCGGCCTCCTCATCGGCACGTGTGTGCCAGTCACAGCCGGGCACGAGCGACCCGCAGTGAAATTCCTTCATGCGATTTCTCCTTTTCCTCCGTGGAGCCCGATCGAGGCTCCGGCACTTTCTGGGCTCATGGTCCGATTTCAGGGTTGAATCCGCGGAGCCGCGAGCGGGGTGGAAAGCATAACACAGATGGGGTGGTATCGGTTGCCGTCAACGGCAAAAAGGGCGAAACAGCTCTGCTCCGCCCTTTCGCGTTAGCCCGAAGCAGGACCAGACATCATCTTGCCCTGCTTTGGCAGGCCATCACTTCGCGATCTTGACAGCCTCGGCGATTTTTTTCTTGCCGCTCATGTCCCAAGAGACGCGGACCTTTTCGCCGGTCTGCAGGCCAGGATCCTTGAAGGTCTTGGAAAGCGTAAAAGACGATCCGTCATCGAGGACAAGGCTCTTGGCCGTTGCGTCAAAGGTCTTGATCGTGCCGGTGGTGTGCTTGACGGCGGCGAACGCCACCGAACCGGAAGCGAGAAGGGCAGCGGCTGCAGCCGAAACAATGATCTTGCGCATTGCGAAGTACTCCTGAAGCGCGGGTATCCTTTTGACGAATATGTCCCGCATCGTCTGGGCCGTCCGGTCGCGTCGGGTCGCGGCTCGCTTGTTTTGAGGCAATTCCGAACGGAAAACCGTTTCACACTTTTCCTGGAATTGCTCTCGGGCGAACCGCCGGCGCTTCCCGACCCGGCGCCACAAATAGGCCAGTCTTTTCAAGAGCCTATTAGACGAAAAAGAAATTTTTCGCCGCACCTTGTGCCACATTCCATGCCCATTTTCGAGCAAATGGGACATCAATGCGGCTCACGCGACGCTCACCATTTTGTTACGGCCAGCGAACCTCTGGCGGCAGGCTGGAGAGGATCGCTGCGACATTGCCGCCGGTCTTCAGTCCGAAGATGGTGCCGCGATCGTGAAGCAGATTGAATTCGACATAACGGCCGCGGCGGATGAGCTGTTCGTCGCGGTCACCGTCGGTCCAGTTCTCGTTGAAGTTGGCGCGTACGAGGTGGCCATAGACGACGAGAAAAGAGCGGCCGACATCCTGGACGAAGTTGAAATCGGCATTCCAGCCACCCTTGTCCTCGCCCGAATGCAGCCAATCGAAAAAGATGCCGCCGGTGCCGCGCGGCTCGTTGCGGTGCGACAGATAGAAGTACTCGTCGCACCAAGCTTTGAATTTCGGATAATCGGCCACCGCGACGTTCTTCTCGCAAGCGAATTGCATCGCGCGGTGGAAGGCGACGGTATCAGGGTCGTCCTGGCTGCGGCGGCGGTCGAGCACCGGCGTCAAATCGGCGCCGCCGCCGAACCATTGGCGCGAGGTGACGACCATGCGCGTGTTCATGTGCACGGCCGGAACGTTGGGGTTCCAGGGATGCGCGATCAGTGAAATGCCGGATGCCCAGAAGCGCGGGTCTTCCTCGGCGCCGGGCATCTGCTTCCTGAATTCGGGCGAGAATTCGCCATGGACGGTCGAGGTGTGGACGCCGACCTTCTCGAAGACGCGGCCGTGCATCATCGACATGGTGCCGCCGCCGCCCTTACCTGCGTCGCGTTCCCATGGCGTCTTTTCGAAACGGCCTGGCGACCATGAGGACAGCGGCCCGCCAAGATCCTGCTCGATCTGCTCGAAGGTGGCGCAGATGCGTTCGCGCAGCGCCTCGAACCACAGTCGTGCCTTCATCTTCTTCTGTTCGATGTCGGCGGGCAGGCCTGCCGGTATTTCGGGTCGTTCCAAGTGCCGTCTCCGGTTGTGGGCGGCGAGCCCTACAAATGACTCGTCTTTTGCCGGCGCGATCCCTAATCTCTTAGGGGCAAGGGTCAAGTGTCATTAAGGTGCAAGGAGTCGTTTCGTGCGCACCCCGGCAAGACCGCCGCTGGATGGCCTGAAGAAAAGGCTCGACCAAAGCCGGGCCGAGCGCGCGCGCATGCCGCGCGACGGTTTCCTGCGTGAGACCTTCGTGCTGCCGCGCTCCGATGCGCGGCTCAAGGCCAAGGAATGGTTCGAGCGCTTTCCCAAGCAGGCCTACTGGACCGAGATCGAAAGCTGGTTCGAGCGGCCGGGCGACCTGATCGAGTTCACCATCAGGCGGTTGCCGGCGGCGGACTGAAGCGCGGCCTTCCTCCACGAGGGGAGGGTGCTCAGCCTGCGACCAACCGCCTCGCGCCGGTGCCTTCCCTTGCCAGCCGGTCGCCCTTGTTGCGCAGCGGGCATTTGTCGATCGACATGCAGCCGCAGCCGATGCAGTCGGTCAGCCCGTCGCGCAGTTTCTTCAGCTGGGCGATCTTGTGATCGAGCCCGTCGCGCCAGGCGGTCGACAGCAGGTTCCAGTCGTCGCGCGTCGGCGTGCGGCCCTCGGGCAGCGATGCCAGGGCCGTGCCGATCTCGGCTAGCGAGATGCCGACCTCCTGCGCTACCTTGATAATCGCCACGCGCCGCAGCACGTCGCGGCCGTAGCGGCGCTGGTTGCCCGACGTGCGGTGGCTGCGGATCAGGCCGCGGGCCTCATAGAAATGCAGCGCCGATACCGCGACACCGCTGCGCATGGCCACCTGGCCGACCGTCAATTCCGTTACCGGTGCCATCTCTGTTTTTCGTCCCGATTTTTCTGCTTGACCTCAAGTTCAGTTGAGCTTGTAGCGAAGAAACCCAGGATCTGCAAACGAAGGAGAAGGCGATGTGCGCCTGGGCCAAGATGATGGGAGACGGAGTGCCGTTATCCGAGTTGCCGGATGGCTTCGCCCGCCACCATGGCGACGGAAAGCGCGACGTTGATGCTGCGCGCCGCGCCCTGCATGGGGATGATCAGCCGCGCATCCGCCGCCTGATGGACGGGGTCCGGAACGCCTGCGGATTCGCGGCCGAACAGAAGGATGTCGCCATCGGCGAAGTCAAAGCTGGTGTAAGGGGTCGTGGCTTTGGTCGACAGCAGTACCAGCCGGTGCGCGCGGGCTTTGCGCCAGTCCTCGAAGGCGTGCCAGTCGACATGCCGGATCAGAGCAGCCATTTCGAGGTAGTCCATGCCGGCTCGCTTGAGCGCTTTGTCGGAAAGCGGAAAGCCGGCCGGTTCAATGATATCGACGCCGAGCCCGAGGCAAGCGGCGAAGCGCAGGATTGTCCCGGTGTTGCCGGCGATATCCGGCTGGTAGAGCGCGATGCGGAGACGACAGTTCATTTCCGCGTCTTTCTAATAAGTGGCAAATCGGCCACAGCGGGCTCGCGGTTTTGGAAATTGCTGGACCTGCGGGTGGCCATTTTCTGCGAAGTCGGGTATGTCAGCTCCATTGTCAACCCGAACCGATGGAGGGGTAATTCATGATGACCATGCACATCCAGCGCCCCTCTCGTGGGCTTACCTGCCTGCCGGCGGCTTCGGTACGACAATTCTCCTGACTCTCTAAGACTTGATCGCACCGATTCCCGCCGAAACGATTTTTCGGCTCTCGAAGGAATCCTGCGATGTTTTTCAAAAAGTCAAAAGGGCTGAACGCCCAACCTGAACCTGTCCGGACCGATGCTGTCCGTCGTCTCCAGACCGATGCTTATCGTGTCCAGACCGACGCAATGCGTGCCTCCGACCGAATGCCGGCGGATGATGTTGCTTCGCCTTTTTATCTCTATTTTCACACGGAGGACGGACCGATGTTCGATCCCTACAGAATACCCGGCTCAAGGAGCCTGCATATTCACCGACTGCCGACTTGGGCGCTGCTGATCGGCGACACCTATTCGTCGGCGGTTCACGCCGAGATCCGCCGCCGGCCGCATCGCGGCATGCTGCCGGATGTCGATTTCTCGCACGCGGTTCCCGACCCGGGCCGGCCGTCGCTGGTGCGCCGGATCATCCGGCTGATCAGGCCTGGCGCGAAAATCCGAATCGTGAACAGTGCGCCGTCAGGATCGTCAGGCGCGCCTGTCGGTGAAAAGCCCGCGAGCCCCTATATTGCGCGAAGCAGGGCCGACGGTCCGGATGATTCCGGACCATCGGCCCTCGGCGCCATGCGTTCCGAGGACTTCGTAGGTTCGCGCGCCGCATAAGCGGAAACAGATTTGTGAGCATGACCCATGTTGTTGTTTAGCTGGTTTGAAAGACGGCTCGATCCGTTCCCCGCGGCGGAACCGGTCGAGCCGCCCAGGACGCTGGTTGCCTTCTGCGTGCATTATACGCGCGGCGCGTGGCCCTATATCCTTCTCGACGCGGTGCTGGTGACGGCGATCGCGATCGCGGAAGTGTGGATGTTCGGCTTCCTCGGCCGCATCGTCGACTGGCTGTCGGGGCAGAATCGCGAAACCTTCCTGCAGACGGAAGCCTGGAAGCTCGCCGGCATGGCCTTCATCGTGCTGTTCGCGCTGCCGGGTACCGTATGGCTGCATTCGCTGCTCAACCAGCAGACGCTGATGGGCAACTATCCCATGCGCATTCGCTGGCAGGTGCACCGCTACCTGCTCAAGCAGTCGATGAGCTTCTACCAGGACGAGTTCGCCGGCCGCATCGCCACCAAGCTGATGCAGACGGCGCTCGCCGTGCGCGAATGCGTCATCAAGCTGATCGATGTCCTGAACTACGTCATCGTCTATTTCCTTGGCATGCTGTTCATCGTCGGTTCGGCCGACTGGCGGCTGGCCGCGCCACTCGGCGTCTGGCTGGTCGGTTACATCCTGTTGCTGCGCTATTTCATCCCGAAGCTGGGCAAAGTCGGCGAGGAGCAGGCCAATGCCCGCTCGACCATGACCGGCCGCGTCGTCGACAGCTACTCCAACATCCAGACGGTCAAGCTGTTCAGCCATGCACGCCGCGAAGCGTCGTTTGCGCGGGAAGGCATGGCCGGCTTCCTCAAGACCGTCTACCGGTCGATGCGGCTGGTGACGGTGCTTTTCGGCCTGCTCTACATCATGAATTCGCTGCTGCTGTTCTCGGTCACGGCGATGGCGCTATGGCTGTGGCTCGGCCAGTCGGTGACGATCGGCGCGGTCGCCGTGGTCATCGGGCTGGTGCTCAGGCTGTGGGGCATGTCGCAATGGATCATGTGGGAAATGTCGGGGCTGTTCGAGAATATCGGCACGGTGCAGGACGGCATCGCCTCGATCTCGCTGCCGCGTCTGGTCGAGGACCGGCCGGGTGCGAAGGACATCGCCGTTTCCAGGGGTGAAATCCGCTTCGAGGACATCCGCTTCCACTATGGCAAGCAGAAAGGGGTGATCGAGAACCTGTCGCTTGCGGTGAAGCCGGGCGAAAAGGTCGGTATCGTCGGCCGTTCGGGCGCCGGCAAGTCGACGCTGGTCAATCTCCTGCTGCGTTTCTACGACCTGGAGAGTGGAAGGATCCTGATCGATGGCCAGGAAATCGCCGGAGTGACGCAGGATTCGCTACGCGCCCAGATCGGCATGGTTACGCAGGACACCTCGCTGCTGCATCGTTCGGTGCGCGAGAACATCCTCTATGGCCGGCCCGATGCCTCGGAAGAGCTGCTTGTCGAGGCAGCGGGGCGCGCCGAAGCATTGGATTTCATCGCTGGGCTTTCGGACGCCAAAGACCGCAAGGGCTTCGATGCCCATGTCGGCGATCGCGGCGTCAAATTGTCCGGCGGCCAGCGGCAACGCATCGCCATTGCTCGCGTTATGTTGAAGGACGCACCTATCCTTATCCTTGACGAAGCGACCTCGGCGCTTGATTCCGAAGCCGAGGCGGCGATCCAGGAGAATCTCTACAAGCTCATGCAAGGCAAGACCGTCATCGCCATCGCGCACCGGCTGTCGACCATCGCGGCGATGGACAGGCTGGTGGTGATGGACAAGGGCCGTGTCATCGAGGAAGGTTCGCACGAGGAACTCGTCGCCCAAGGCGGGCTCTATGCGCAGCTCTGGCAGCGCCAGTCGGGCGGGTTCCTGCTCGAGGACATACCGACCGATGTCGCCAATGATGCACTTGCAAAGGGCCAAGCTGCGGAATGATGACTGCCGTCTATCGCTGGTTCGAGAACTGGGTCTATCCGTTCAGGGAGCCAGCGGATCTTCGGCCACCGACCAGCGTCGGCGGCTTTCTCTGGCACTATGTCGGCCAGGCGAAGTTCGCCTTCTTCGCCATGCTGGTCATCGGCGGCATCGCGCCCCTGGTCGAGGCCGGCCTGTTCTACTTCGTCGGGCGGCTGGTCGACATTCTCGACCAGCTTCCCGCCGAGCGCAGCTGGCACGCCTTGTGGAACGCCGCCGGCCCTGAACTGGTGTTCATGATGGCGGTGGTGCTGGTCATCCGCACCATCGTCGTCGGCCTGTCGGCGCTGGTCGACGAGCAGACGATCACGCCAGGCTTCTACAATCTGGTGCGCTGGCAGGCGCACCGGCACGTGTCGCGCCAGTCCTACGCCTTCTTCCAGAACGATTTTGCCGGCCGTATCGCGACCAAGGTCTGGCAGGCGGGGCAAGCGACCGGCGACCTGATGGAAAGCTTCATCGAGGTCGTCTGGTTCATGATCGTCTACACGGTGACGACGCTGGCGCTGGTCGCCGGCCTCGATCTTAGGCTGGCGGTGCTGGTGGTGATCTGGATTTCCGCCTTCGGTTGGTTGGCCAAACTCTATCTGCCGGCAATCCGCAAGCACGCGGAGGAAACCGCCGAGGCCGGCTCGATGATCACCGGCCGCATCGTCGATTCCTATTCCAACGTGCAGACGCTGAAACTGTTCTCGGCCGACGGCGACGACCGCTACATCAAGAATGGCTTCGACATCTATCTCGACGCGCTGCGCCCGTTCACCCGTCGGCTGACCGGCGTGCGCATGGCGCTGACGACGCTGTCGGGCATCATGATCACCGCGATCGGCTGTTTTGCCGTCTATCTTTGGGTCGAGGGCTCGATCACCGTCGGTGCGGTCGCCTTCACGCTGTCGCTGGTGCTGCGGCTTAATATGCTGCTCGGCCGGCTGATGATGCAGCTCAACAGCATATTGCGAAACCTCGGCGTGCTGGAAAACTCCAAGGCGCTGATCTCACAGCCTCTTGGCCTGGTCGATGCACCCGACGCCAAGGAGCTGGTCGTGTGCGGCGGGCGCATCGCAGTGAAGAACGTCGAATTCCATTACGGCAAAGGGTTCGGTGTGCTCAACGGCATCGACCTCGTCGTGCGGCCGGGCGAGAAGGTCGGGCTGGTCGGGCCGTCGGGCGCCGGCAAGACGACGCTCGCCAATCTGATCCTGCGGCTTTACGATCTGGAAGGCGGGTCGATCACCATCGACGGTCAGAACGTTTCTGAGGTGACGCAGAATTCGCTGCGCGCCAATATCGGCGTCGTCAGCCAGGACACGGCCCTGTTCCACCGTTCGCTGCGCGACAACATCAAGCTCGGCATGCCTGACGCGACCGACGCTGAGGTGATCGCGGCGGCGAAGAAGGCCGAGGCGCACGAATTCATCCTCGGCCTGCGCGACAACAGGGACCGGGCCGGCTACGAGGCCTTCGTCGGCGAACGCGGCGTCAAACTGTCGGGTGGGCAGCGCCAGCGCGTGGCGATCACCCGCGTATTCCTCAAGGACGCCCCGATCCTGATTCTCGATGAAGCGACCTCGGCGCTCGATTCCGACATCGAGGCGGCAATCCAGGAGAATCTGACGCGGCTGATGGAGAACAAGACGGTCATCGCCATCGCCCACCGTCTGTCGACGATCGCAACACTCGACCGGCTGGTCGTGCTCGACGGCGGCCGCATCGTCGAGCAAGGCACGCATGACCAACTGGTGGCGCTAGACGGGCTCTACGCGCGGCTGTGGAAGCGGCAGTCCGGCGGTTTTCTCTATCACGAGGACAGCGTGCTCGAAGAGACACGCCCTGCGGAGTAGGGCATGGTTGGATCGGCAGAGGTCATTCCAGAGATCGGCCCCGGGGTGAGCTATGTGCTCAAGCGGCTCCGGCCCACCACGCCGGCCTTCGACGCGCTGAAGCAGGAAAGCCGGCTGGGGGGCTACTGGATGCTGGTACGCCTGGCGGATGGCTGGGCAAGTGGCCGCAACAAGTTCCTGAAGCGCGGCGAGGCACTCTACGGAGCCTGGAATGGCCGGGAACTCGCCGGCGTGTGCGGGCTGAACATCGATCCCTATTTCGAGGGCAGGGGCCACGGCCGGGTCCGGCACCTATTCGTCAGTGCGCGCCACCGTCGCACCGGTCTTGGCCGGATGCTGGTCGAGACCGTTATCGACAGGGCACGTCACCATTTCGCCGTGCTGAACACACGCGCGCCGCAAGAAGCCTTCGGTTTCTACGAACGGCTTGGCTTTCAGCGTGTGGAAGGCGAAGAATTCGTCACACACCGCATGGTCTTCGGGGAAGGAGGCTGAAATGTCCTTGCGCCCGCCATCTCATCTAGCCGGCGCCGCGGAAGCCGCTTTCGACGCGCTCGGCCATGAAATATTGGCGGAGAAGGCGGCCTCACTCGGCCGCGCCGGCCAGCGGGTCGAGGAAACGCTGGCCAGGCTGCGCGACAATGCCGACGAGCAACTACGCCCCCGGCTGCTCAAGGATGCCGCCGAAGCGGTGCACGGCTATTTCATCCAGCGCGAGCTGTGCGGCTTGCGTAGGCATGACGCCGTCATCCGCGAATACAACATCCCGAGGGCTGTGCTTGCGAGGCTCGGCGCCAAATAACTCTGTCTTTGACCATGATCTTTCCGAAAACCGGTTCCCACTTTTCGGGATCATGGTCTACTCAAGCCATTCGGTAATGAAGCTGCCGTTCTCGTGGATGTCGGTCGTTTCCAGCGCACCCGGCCCGAGATTGGTGAATTTGTGCGGCGTGTTGGGCGGCACGATCAGGATCTGGCCGGCCGAAGCCTCGATCTCCTTGTCGCCGATGGTGAACAGGCCGGTGCCCTGACGGATGATGAAGATCTCCGCGTAGGGATGCGTGTGCAGCCGTGGACCGCCGCCGACATCAGGCAGGTAGTTGAAAATCAGGCAGGAGTTGGAGCCGTAGGCGCCGCATTGCAGTTCGCCTTTCCAGCGGTCGGAGCGAACGGCCCAGGTATCGCGGTCTATGACGTGTGCCATGCCCTCTAACCCTTCGCCGATATCCAGGGATTGAACAGCTTCACGCCGGTACCTTCGAAATCCCTCGTGTTGCGGGTCACAACCGTCAAATTATTGACGAGCGCGGTGGCGGCGATATAGGCGTCGCGGTCCGGCTTTGGATCCGGAACGTGGAGGGGTGCGCAGCGCAGCGCGACAGCGAGATCCACGGGCAATATGCGCTCTGCGATTTCGGCAACCAATCCGTCGATCCAGGCGCGCAGAATCGCCCCTTTCTTCTTGTCCTTTCGCTCTGCTCTCAGGGCGCCGATCTGGGCTTCAAGAATACTGATGGCCGAAACATGAAATTCGGCTGGATTTCGATCCTCTGCCCAGGTCCGAACGTTCGGTTCGCATCGGTCTCTTCGCCTGAGTTCGGAAATGACATTCGTGTCTAGCAGATACATCAGTCGAACTCGGGCGGACGCAGGGAAAAGCCCTTGAGTTGCGGGATTTCGAAATCAAAATCCGCTTCCGGCCGATCATCGGCCAGAACGTCCGCAAGACTTCTATGCTTCTCCGGCCTGCCCAAGGCCTTCACTTTCTCATATTCCTCCATAGACATCAGCACATGAGAGGGCTTGCCACGGTCGGTAATGATGACCGGCCCGTTCTTGGCTGCCCGTTTGGCGTGCGCTGTATCCTGGTTGAATTCACGGCTCGACATGATGGTTATCGTCTTCGTCGAGATGTTCATTTCAGCACCTCCATCCGGAAGATGTAGACATATTGCTACATTTAGCCAAGCGCGTCAAATTCATCGCTTTGCGGAACGCCCGCGACAATCTGCCCTTGTGCCTTGACCCGTCTGGACAAAAACGGGCTTCACGCATAAACCGAAGTCCAAATGCCGGAGGAATTCGCAAGCCTGTTCGCCATGCGCTGTCGGGTTGGCGTAGTTGAGCGGGGAACAAGGCTCAGCCACCGGCACGGAAGAGGCGAAAGGATCAGGCACCCGTGAGCGCAACCGACACCCAGGATCCCAACCGTCGTGATTTTCTCTACGTCGCCACCGGCATGGCCGCAGTGGTCGGCGCGGGCGCTTTCGCGTGGCCGTTCATCGACCAGATGCGCCCCGACGCCTCGACGCTGGCGCTCGCCTCTATCGAGGTCGACGTCGCCTCGCTGACGCCGGGCATGTCGCTGATCGTCAAGTGGCGCGGCAAGCCTGTCGTGGTGCGCAACCGCACCGAACAGGAGATGAAGGACGGCGAGGCGGTCAAGCTGGGCGACCTCAAGGATCCGATCGCGCGCAACGCCAATCTGCCGGCCGACGCGCCGGCGACCGACGCCAATCGCACCACGCCCGGCAAGGAAGCCTGGATGGTGATGGTTCAGGTCTGCACGCATCTCGGCTGCATTCCGCTGGGCCAGGAAGGCGATTTCGGCGGCTGGTTCTGCCCATGCCATGGCTCGGTCTACGACACAGCCGGACGCATCCGCAAAGGCCCGGCGCCGGAGAACATGGCAGTGCCGGTATTCAAGTTCATTTCCGATACCAAGATCCTTATCGGTTGAGGCAGGGGATATTTCGATGAGCGAGGGACACTCGACCTATACGCCCAAAACCGGTCTCGGACGCTGGTTCGACGCCCGCAT
Organism: Mesorhizobium sp. M0621; assembly: GCF_040320745.1. Taxonomy (NCBI): domain Bacteria; kingdom Pseudomonadati; phylum Pseudomonadota; class Alphaproteobacteria; order Hyphomicrobiales; family Phyllobacteriaceae; genus Mesorhizobium; species Mesorhizobium sp. M0621. The sequence continues at coordinate 97,820 of NZ_JAMYQF010000021.1, forward strand.
GCCGCTGCCGCGGCTGGTCTATGACAGCTTCATCGCCTATCCGGTGCCGCGCAATCTCAATTATGCGTGGACCTTCGGCGGCATCCTGGCGATCATGCTGGTAGCACAGATGCTGACCGGCATCGTGCTGGCCATGCACTACACAGCCGACAGCAATCTTGCCTTCGGCTCGGTCGAAAAGATCATGCGCGATGTAAATTCGGGCTGGCTGCTGCGCTACATGCATTCGAACGGCGCGTCTTTCTTCTTCATCGCCGTTTATATCCACATCTTCCGTGGCCTTTATTACGGTTCATACAAGACGCCGCGCGAGCTGCTGTGGATCCTTGGCTGCATCATCTACCTCCTGATGATGGCGACCGGCTTTATGGGCTACGTGCTGCCCTGGGGCCAGATGAGCTTCTGGGGCGCCACCGTCATCACCGGCTTCTTCACCGCCATTCCGCTGGTTGGCGACTGGATCCAGCAGTTGCTGCTCGGCGGCTTCGCCGTCGACAACCCGACGCTGAACCGCTTCTTTGCGTTGCATTACCTTCTGCCGTTCATGATCGCTGGCGTCGTCGTGCTGCACGTCTGGGCGCTGCATGTCGTCGGGCAGTCGAACCCGACCGGCATCGAGGTCAAGTCGAAGACCGACACCGTTGCCTTCACCCCATACGCGACCATCAAGGACGCGTTCGGCATGATCGTGTTCCTGTTCTTCTTCGCCTATTTCGTCTTCTACCTGCCGAACTATCTCGGCCATCCCGATAACTACACGGTCGCTAACCCGCTGAAGACCCCGGCCCACATCGTGCCGGAATGGTATTTCCTGCCCTTCTACGCCATCCTGCGCGCCATCACCTTCAATGTCGGGCCGATCAACTCCAAGCTCGGCGGCGTTCTGTGCCTCTTCGGCGCCATCGTCATGCTGTTCCTGGTGCCATGGCTTGACACCTCGAAGGTGCGCTCGGCGGTCTATCGGCCCTGGTACAAGCTGTTCTTCTGGCTGTTCGTGGCCGATTCCGTCCTGCTCGGCTGGCTAGGCTCGCAGCCGGCAGAAGGCAGCTATGTGTTCATGGCGCAGATGGCGACGCTGGTCTATTTCGCCTTCTTCCTGGTCGCGCTGCCGGTGCTCGGTCTGATCGAGACGCCGCGAAGGCTGCCGAACTCGATCACCGAGGCGGTGCTCGAGAAGAACAAGGGCGGCGGCGGACATCCGGCGGCGCCACGGCCGCGCCAGAGACCAAAGGCTGAGCGGTAGAGAATCTAAGGGGATTTGCCATGAAAAAGATTCTCACCTCGCTGGCGCTGCTCGGCCTTGTGGTCGCCGGCACTGGGGCCGCGGGCACTTGGGCGATCGCCGCCGAAGAGGCCCACAACGCCGCGGCACCCACGCGTTTCCCGATCGACGAGCCGAAGGAAATGAGCTGGAGCTTCACCGGCCCATTCGGAACCTATGACAAGGCGCAGCTGCAGCGCGGCCTGAAGGTCTACAAGGAGGTCTGCTCGGCCTGCCATTCGATGAACCTCGTGGCGTTCCGCACGCTGTCGGACCTCGGCTATTCCGATGCCCAGATCAAGACGCTGTCGGCCGAGTACACGATCCATGACGGCCCCAATGACGCTGGTGACATGTTCGATCGTCCCGGCAAGCCGTCCGACCATTTCCCGGCGCCCTTCGCCAATGAGGAGGCCGCCGCCGCCTCCAATGGCGGTGCCGCTCCGCCCGACATGTCGCTGCTGGCCAAGGCACGCGGCGTCGAGCGCGGCTTTCCGCAATTCGTCTTCGACATCTTCACGCAGTACGACGCGGGCGGTCCCGACTATATCCATTCGCTGCTGACCGGCTACGACCAGACGCCGCCGGCCGGCATGGTGATCCCGGAAGGCACCCACTACAATCCGTACTTCATGTCCGCCGTGTCGCTGAAGATGCCCAAGCCGTTGTCCGATGGCCAGGTGACCTATGACGACGGCTCGCCACAGACCGTCGACCAGTATTCCCGCGACGTTTCCGCTTTCCTGATGTGGGCGGCCGAGCCGCATATGGAAGATCGCAAGAAGACCGGTTTCCGCGTGCTGGTTTTCCTGCTCCTGTTCGGCGCGCTGGTCTATCTCACCAAGCGCAAGGTGTGGGAAGGCGTGGCGCATTAAGCCACGCAATCAAATAATCGAAAAAGGGCGCTGAGAGGCTAATGCAGTTCACTTAGGCACCTTCAGTGTTCTGACAGGATATTTGGCTGGTAGCCTTTTGACGACACGGGGGCATGATCGCCCCCGTGTTTTTG